>DATGXD010000124.1:0-2513 GCA_035299105.1 Paludibacter sp.
ACCACGGAGAGCCCTGCCGTAAAATTAACCCCAGAATCCATCGAAAGGGTCTTGAATGGTATCAGCCCCTGATCGTGGTACATGGCCAGCACAGCATCGAACTTATCAAAATTTCCCGAGCCAAAGAACCCATCGGCAGGATAAGGCCCAGCACAAATTATCCCCTGGTTCCCGGCCTGGTTCATCGCCGGAATTATAATCGACTGCTCTTCGGTACCAATAACACCTTCGTCGCCAGCATGAGGATTCAGCCCAAGCACGGCAATACGGGGACGAACAACGGAAAAATCTTTTTTCAACGAATTATTCAGCACAACCAGTTTTTCGAGAATCAATTCCGGCGTTAATTGGGCTGCAACCGAATTCAGTGGCACATGACCGGTTACAACCGCCACACGGGTCACATCATTCACCAGCATCATCAAAGCCGGGCTCTCGGAAGGAAATTTTTCTTGCAGGTATTCCGTATGCCCCGGAAATTTAAAATGGGCGGATTGAATATTCTTCTTGTTGATTGGGGCTGTTACAATAGCATGCAGCAAGCCATTTTTCAAATCAAGGGTCGCCCGCTCAAGGGCTATATAAGCGGCTTTCCCGGCTTCTTCGGTCGACACACCAAGTTCCACCTTGACATCTTCATTCGTACAATTAATAATATTGACGCGTTTTGGATTAATTTCATCGATTGAATTAACCACGTTCAGGTTCAACCCCTGCAAATCCAGATTTTTCCGGTGAAAGGCCGCTACTTTTGAAGACCCGTAAATAACGGGAACGAAAGTATCGACCATCCGTGGCTCCGCCAAAGCCTTCAATATCACTTCATAACCAATTCCATTGATATCGCCGTGGGTTATCCCAATAACTATTTTATCATTTTCCATTTGTATCCAATAAATTAAAACCGGTTTTTATTATTCAATTATTTTTATCACCTCGACTGAGATCCAACCCAATCCATTGATTATCAACAAATCAAACCTCCACTTTGCACCCCAAGTCAGTTCCCAACGAAAAACAAAAAAACACTTTCCATCAACCCGACACGGTCTCTTTCTGAGCGAATCGCTTCAAATGGGAATCCAAAAGCGCAAACCTTATACCTTCCCGCATAAGCCACTGCAGCGCTTTTGTTGTTTTCGGCATAGCGGCAAATTGTAAAGGCATTCAAATCCGCCGGCTCTATGGCATCGGGGGACTCAACATAATATGAAACCGCATTCGGAGTATCGAAATACGAAAATGCCGACTTCCGGAAAGCCTTGAAAGGCGAACTTACCACCTTCACCTCACCACCGACACTTGCCTTTGCAGTCCGGAACCGGCATTTCAATACATTTTCCAAAAAAGAACGGTCCCTGGACAAAGGGCGTTCACCACCGCACAAATCGGAAGCCACAAAAGCGCCGCTCACCAGCAAACATCCGCCGCCCGAGCAAAAGGACGATATTGAATCCTGCAAAGCTAATGGAAAAGTTTTAAATTCCGCCGCATTTTTTACATTTCCTGAAAAAGTTTGCTTTTGCTTGCCCAAAATCAAATCGACAAACTTATATTGCTTCATATCCACATCTCCCGTTAGCACGGATTGCTGGCTGCAAGAAACAAACGAAAAACCAGCCTGCTTAATGGCCTTGCCATGCAGATACGGGTAGTCAAAACTATTTCCTGCTACAACTTTCGTTTCGTAATTGGCGTGGCTGGCCCCAAAACCCGGGGCATCATCGTTCACCCAAGGTTTGTTCCGCTTAAATTCATATTGTTTTCCTACAAAACTGATATCAGTCAAGTACGGGACACCCGGATCCTCATCATGCAGGAATCCGGCATACAAGCTATCGCGAGAAAATGACGAAGGAGCACAAACACGGTCGAAACCATTTACAATCAGCACTTCGCCCTGGGAATTCACAAATTGGCATGCAGAAAGGATTTCGGAAGGGAAACTCTCGCCCCCTTCATTCACCGCAGCCACTTTAAAACTATAAATCTTCCCCGGCCTTATAGAAACAATGCAACGGTTGCTTTTGACTTCCACCCCATTATCAAACCCTCCATCCTCCAACCGCGTATAAACAATGTATTTATCGGGGGTAGCGGAAGGCTCGAGCTTGTCCTTTGTTTCAAACCAAGTCAGTTCCAGCTTGCCTTTCCCCACAAAACGGCACATGAAGCGGCTCACTGGCAAGGGCTGCACCACGTACAAGCTATCGTAAACAGAAGACAAATACCTAAGGATCCCTTTATAAACAGCCCGGCTCACGGCAAAGCGGAACCTCGGGTCAAGCCCATAACGCATGTCGGCAAAATTCTGATGCGACAACAATTCCAACAACATGGAAGGCACTTCGGGAACGCGCGATTCGCTATAGGACCTGTGCCAGATATTTCGGCGCGTCCATAGAGGCTGGAATCCAGCCCGGACATCGTTCACAATCTGTGTCTGGACAATATCGGCAAGGTCGCGCGATGCCCAACGCGAAACCCCATTTTGAAAAAGAAAACTCCCATTC
>DATGXD010000125.1:0-2100 GCA_035299105.1 Paludibacter sp.
GCAACAGCAGAAAAGGAAGAGGAAGCCGCTCCGCGCACATCCGGTTCGGTGAGCGCGCTCACCCGGGAAGAAACACTGCTGGCCGGCAATTTCGAACGCAACAGGGGACGCCTGCCCTGGCCTACATCGAACGGTTTCATCAGTGGGCATTTTGGAGTGCAACCCCATCCGGTGTTGAAGCATGTGACAACGAACAATAAGGGAATTTACATCCAAACCCCGGCAGGAAGTGTGGCACGTGCAGTTTTCGAGGGCAAGGTAACCCAGATTTTCTATATCCAGGGGAATAATGGCATTATTGTCCAGCATGGCAACTACCGCACTGTTTATGCCAACCTGTCGCAGATTTTCGTCCGCGAAGGTCAAACCGTAAGCGCCAAGCAAAACATTGGCAAGGTTTATACCGACCCGGACAATGATAATAAAACCGAATTGTATTTCCAGGTCTACAACGGGCGGAACGTGATGAACCCCGAAGGCTGGATTGCAAGATGAAGCCCCCCGACCCCAGGAGGGGAGAAACATCAATATTGATTGTCAGGACAAGATATTTTTAAAATAATATAAACAAAGAAAAACATGCAAGGCGCTGGTTGCTCAGCCCCTCTTCAGGGGCTGGGTTTTAACCAGGAGGAACTATATATTATGGAACAATTAATAAATGAAACGCATGTAGACTACGGCGACAGTAATATTATTACCCTCGAAGGATTGGAACACGTCAGGCGGCGTCCGGGTATGTACATTGGCAAGCTCGGCGATGGAACCCATGTCGACGATGGGATTTATGTGTTGCTAAAAGAAGTCCTCGACAACTGTATCGACGAATACAGGATGGGAGCCGGGAAAGCAATTGATGTGAAGGTGGCTGATGGCCGGGTAGAAGTTCGCGATTATGGTCGCGGCATTCCGTTGGGCAAAATGGTGGAAGCCGTTTCGATCATGAATACCGGTGGCAAATACGACTCGAAGGCCTTTAAAAAGTCGGTGGGGCTGAACGGCGTGGGGACAAAAGCCGTGAACGCACTTTCGAGCAGGTTTGTGGTGCAGAGTTTCCGCGACGGGCAAAGCCGCAAAGCCGAATTCGAAAAGGGGAAAATAGTGGCCGATTCCGATATTTTTGAGTCAAGAGGCGACCGCGGGACACTTGTTTATTTCGAACCCGACAACACCTTGTTCGAAAACTACGTCTACAAGGACGAATTTATCGAAACCATGTTGCGCAATTATGCTTACCTGAATACTGGCCTTAGCATCAATTTCAACGGGAAAAAAATACTTTCGAAAAACGGGTTGTCCGACTTGTTGAACGAAAACATGACAGCCCAGCCGCTTTACCCGATTATCCATCTCAAAGGCGAGGACATCGAAATAGCATTCACCCACAGCGACCAGTATGGCGAGGAGTACTATTCGTTTGTGAACGGGCAGCATACCACGCAGGGTGGCACGCACCAAAGCGCTTTCCGCGAGGCCGTGGCACGCACCATCAAGGAATTCTATTCCAAAAACATGGAACTGGCCGACATCCGCAACGGGATGATTGCCGCGGTGGCTATCAGTGTGGAAGAACCGATTTTCGAATCGCAAACCAAAACCAAACTCGGTTCGCGCGACATATCGAAGGATGGAACTTCGGTGAGCAAATTCATTTCCGACTTCCTGAAAAGGGAACTTGACAACTACCTGCACCGAAACAGCGAAACGGCTTCAGTCCTGATGCAGAAAATCCAGGATTCGGAAAAAGAACGCAAAGCCATTGCCGGGGTTACCAAGTTGGCCCGCGAAAGGGCAAAAAAAGTGAACCTGCACAACAAGAAACTGCGTGATTGCCGCGCCCACTACAACGATACCCCGACCAAAGATGAGGCCAAAAACAAGCTGATGGAAGAATCATGCATCTTCATCACCGAGGGCGACTCGGCGAGCGGTTCAATCACCAAAAGCCGCGACGTGAACACGCAGGCCGTGTTCAGCTTGCGTGGCAAGCCGCTTAACAGCTATGGGCTGACAAAAAAAATCGTGTACGAGAACGAGGAATTCAACCTGCTGCAAGCAGCGCTGAATATTGAAGACGGCATTGAAAACCTGCGTTACAAC
>DATGXD010000126.1:0-3049 GCA_035299105.1 Paludibacter sp.
GGACAACCGACGGATTAAAAAAGTAAAATTATTCATAAAGGAAGACCATAACAAACAGGAAAAATAATCATGGGATTACACGCACGCCTGAAATATTTATTCTTTGCAGCATACATCTCGATGGGGTTTTCATCCTGCACCAAAACCACCGTACCCAAACCTTACGGGTATTTCCGGATTGACCTGCCTGCACATGCCTACCGCAAAATCGACACACTGGATTTACCATACCAGTTCGACTTGCCGGAAAACACCCGCATAGTCAGCCGCCCTGCAAAAAACGAAAAGTATTGGATTGACATTGTTTACCCGAGCCTGAATGCAAGCATTTACTGTAGTTACAAGCCCGTGCAGAACAACCTGAATGATTTATTGGAAGATTCGAGGCGGATAGTATACAAGCATACGGTGAAAGCCGAAGGTATCAAGGAAAAGGTATACGAAAACCCCGGAAAGCATGTGTACGGTATTTTATACGACCTGAAGGGCAATACCGCCTCATCTATACAATTCGTGCTCACCGACAGCTCAAGCCACTTCTTTCGCGCAGCATTGTATTTCAACAATGTACCCAACAAGGATTCTATTGCACCCATGTCGGGCTATATCCGCGAAGATATTATCAGGATAATGGAAAGCTTCGAATGGAAGAAATAAAAAAAACAGCAATCGATTCCGGAAACACCCGGATCCTTGTACTCGGCTTGCCTGTAATTTCCGAAGACACATCCTTTCTTCCTGAAAACGAACGGCTCCATTTCTCGGATATCAATTCAGGAAAAAGGAAACAGGAGTTTTTAGCCGTCAGGAAAGCTTTGCTTGAATTACTCGGAAGGTATCCGGGACTGGAATACGACTGCAACGGCAAGCCATTCCTGTCCGACAAAAGCTACCACATCAGCATTTCCCACAGCAAAAGCCATGTAGCCACAATCATAGATCCAGACCGCGAAGTGGGCATTGACATAGAGGGCCGAACTGACAAGTTCTTAAGGCTATACAAGCGCTTCCTGGGCGAAACAGAACAAGCTGCATTTGGCGAAAGCCTCCCGAAATTGCAAATCGCCTGGTCGGCAAAGGAGGCCTTGTACAAGATTATCGGGATAGAGGCGGTTGATTTCACCAACCAGCTGCAGGTCATGCCTTTTGAAATATCCGGCGAAGGCACCATAGAGGCAAGGCATATCCCTACAAACCGGCTTTACCGGGTAAACTACAAACAAACTGAAACATTTACATTGGCATACTGCATTTCGTAAATTTAATCCAATGAGGAACATATACAAATCGATACTGCTGAAAAGGGAGTCGAACCAAAAAATGCTGGCAGTGCTGCTCGACCCCGACCAATGCAAGGGAAGCATCCTGGCAAGTACTGTCGCCGAACTCAAAACCAGTATCCCCGATTTTATTTTTGTCGGCGGCAGCCATACTGTCAGTTCAATCGATTCATTGATTGAAGTATTAAAAGAGGAGACAACGGCCAGAATCGTATTATTCCCCGGCAATGCATCCCAGTTCAGTTCAAAAGCACACGCACTCCTTTACCTTTCGCTCATTTCTGGGCGGAATCCCGAATTCCTGATAGGCCAGCACATCAATTCCGCTGTTTCAATCAAGAAATCGCGTGTCGAGGTCATCCCAACCGGATACATCCTGGTAGAAGGCGGGAAGACAAGTTCGGTGGAGTACATAAGCAACACCAGGCCAATCCCCCGCGAGAAAAAGGAAATAGCACTCTCCACGGCCATAGCAGGCGAATTATTGGGAATGAAGATCATTTACCTTGAGGCCGGAAGCGGCGCAAACGCCGAAATCCCGTTGGAAATGATCAGCTACGTCCGAAACGGCTTGTCGCTGCCGCTCATTGTTGGCGGGGGTATTAAAACCAGCGAACAACTGCTCGGAGCGTTCAGTGCCGGGGCCGATTTGGTAGTGGTGGGAAATATTTTTGAATCGGACCCGAAAAAAATTTCCGAATTCGTGGAGGCCACCAGGACATTTGCTGCCGAAGTTCAATAAAGTTTGTGCTTCTCGTAATGTGGCCCGGCAATCCGCCTGAAAACCAGGTACGAAAATGCCGCCGAGAAACCACCTACAAGATAAGCCAGTGGCAGCCCTCCCGGGCTGTCGGCCAACCAACCGCCTGTAACCAACCCGACACCAATGCCAATATCCCAACTGGTCATGTAAGTGGAACTTGCCGTAGCCCGGCGGTTGTGCGGAGCCAGGTTCACAAAAAGCGTGTTGTAGGCCGGGAAAAGCATTCCGTAACCCAACCCGAGGAATAACGAAACAGCATAGAACGAAAACATGACCAGCAAGTCACAAGCAGGATTCATCCGCTTTAAGGCAGCCAGCGCAAGCATGTTTGCCAGGCAAACAATCGTTCCGGCACCGATAACCTGCACAAGTTTCCCCCTATCCACTTGCTTCCCGGCAAACAAGCGTGAAGCAACCAGCCCAAGCGACATGAGCGAAAAGAACACCCCTACCCCGCTCCGGATACCCAATTCCTTCCCGTAAATGGCCACGTAAGTCACCAGCATGCCGTATGGAATCCCAAGCAGCATCAGGCAAACCCCGCCATTAAACCCTTTTGTCAGGAAAAAACGGTCGAAAGCCAGGGGCTGCTTGATACTGCGTTCCGGGCGGTTGGCCGGCTTAATCCTCATGGCAAAGAAAAACCCCAGCAAACCGCTGGCAATGGCTGTATAAAAAATGGCATTGTAACTGTACATACCGTGCATGTACAGGCTTGCCATCGGCCCAACAGCCATGGACAAAGTATTCGAAATACCAAAATACCCCAACCCTTCGCCCCGCCGCGATGCAGGCATTATATCCACGATAAAACTGTTGCCGGCAGTAGTTACAAAACCGTAGGTAATGCCGTGTAAAATCCGGACAAGCAAAAAAACATGGATCAGGTTGGCCAACGGATACCCTATGAAAGAGATCACAAACAGGAAATAAGCCAATAGATAAATGGGGCGCGTACTCGCGCACGTCGAACGCACGCTCGAAGAGATCGCGGTCGCCGCCGAAC
>DATGXD010000127.1:0-24269 GCA_035299105.1 Paludibacter sp.
GTTGTGATTTGCTTTCAGAAAATTGTATCTTTGACTTGATAGACAGCACAATCAGTATAAATTATAGGAAATCAGTGATTTATATCGACTGTCAGGATTGAAAATTCAGCTGTCTATTCAAACGAAATCCCGCCTTTCGAGCGGGATTTTTGTTTGTAACCGGGATGTTGTTAGTCGGAGTGCGACTCAAAGTCGCGCCCCGACTACAATAGACTAACTCGTTTCGACTATCTGTTTTTAGAAAAGTTCTAATTGTTGGTATGGCGTGGATACTTCTTTCTCTTTTTTCCCCTGGAACAATTCCATTTGCCCGAATTGCTTGTCGGTAATGCACAATACACCTACTTGTCCAGCTTCGGGCAGGAACGATTTCACCCTTTTAATATGTACTTCAGCGTTCTCGCGGCTCGGGCAGTGCCGAAGGTAAATCGAAAACTGGAACATGGTAAAGCCATCCGAAACCAGTCTCTTGCGGAACTCGGTATACGCCTTCTTTTCCTTCTTGGTTTCAGTCGGCAAATCAAAAAGAACTAATACCCACATAATCCGGTATTCGCTAAAACGTTCCATTTATGTATGTATTTAGGCACCTTAGTCGGGGCGCGACTATGAGTCGCACCCCGACTGAACGGGCAGACTGTGCTTTTTTAAAACTCCGGATAAAGAATCTTCCGTTGTTCTCCCAGGTAGCACTTTGCCAGCGAAGCAGTTGTCAACCCTACGGCTATCATTAGCGGGCTTCGTTGGCCATTGATTTTTACATCCAGCACAGGGATATTCAGCAACCTGACTTTTACCGGTTTCGATAATTCGGTGATATCTTCGCTGCTGTCAACAATTCCTACCACCAGTTTATCCACAAACGGTCGGTACGGCTCCATGATGTCATCGGCCAGGCAATAAGCATTGTAGCGGTTGTGGTGGTGGATTCCAAGCGTGGGAAGCAATCCGCTTGCCACCAACGACCGCGCCACCACCGCCCGGAGAATGGCATACCCGTAATTCAGCAGGTTGTTGGGCGGAATGCCCTCGCGGCCACGCCGGAAATCGGGAATAGCGGGAAACATGTTGGCCCAGTAATAGGCGGCAGCCCGGCCTTCGAGGTTGTCGCTGTCGCCACTTTTTACCTGGTCGACCCAGACCAGCATGTTTTTTACAACCGCTTTTCGGGTGGTATGAAGCACATGGGCTTGGTTTTCGATTTTAGCCTGAACGGTTTGTTGCCAGAGTTGCTTGGTGAGTGGCACCGAAGCATCGATTTGTGCCTGGAAACGTTCGCTTTGTGTGGTATTGCCGCTCAACGGAAGCAACATCCCCACGGGCATCCGGGAGCTGTCGCAAGTAATCACGGCGGCATTGTTGGCAAGCAAAGCTTCCATAAGTCCATGCGTGACGGTAATTTGTTTATGGTCGAGCACCACCACCCCAATGTCTTCAATCGGGATGGTGTTATTCCCGGTACGGTCGTCCATCCCGTTTGCTTCCGGCAAATGTATTACCAGTTGTGCGTTGCGCATGCTCAGGTAAGCCGGGTTCCCAAAATAAAGGGTGCGTTTAATCATAATATTTGATGTTTTTGAGTCGGTGTTAGCCTTAGTCGGAGTGCGACTTGAAGTCGCGCTCCGACTAAGAGAGTATTAACCCGAATTCATTAATCCGATCCCTATTGATCAATTTTCCATTTCTCAAACCGCAAATATCCTGAAAGGAAGAAAATTCCCACTCTTCTGCCTCTTTTACTAATCCTGCTTTCACGGGGTTTTGGTGGATATAATTAAAACATACCTGTGGATATTCTTTTTCATGATTTGGAATAATGATGCTGGCTCCGTTGCTTGTATTGTAAAACGAAGGTGTGATACCATTCATTTGTGTCAGACATTCAGCTTTCGTTTTATCTCTGAAAAGTGAACCGGATCTGTTTTCTTGTTTATTGATAGCTCTGGTGTATGAAGCCAATAATATTCCAATAGATTTGTTGAAAGTTGCCTGAGTCGGAGTGCGACTCATTGTCGCGCCCCGACTATCGAAATTATCACTGTCTATACAGATGGTTGTTTCTTTCACATAAACCATCCAATGAAAATGATTGGGCATTAAGCACCAAGCCATTATGTCGGCGTACGGCAGAATAAATTCTTTTATCTTTCTAAGAAAAAATACGTGGTTGTCTTTATTAAAGAAAATATTCTGTCTATTGTTGCCCTGATTATAAATGTGATAGATATGATCCTTTTCGAATAGCATAATGAGCGTAGTGTTAATTATTTTTTGTTAGTTTGTTAGTCGGGGCGCGACTTTAAGTCGCGCCCCGACTAATTCCCATTTCTGGTTATTTCTCCAATATTTTTTCAATACCCAAGGCTTCTTTCACCGCCGTTTCATAAACGCTGGTTTTGGAAATCTTGGGATTATGGAATGAGATATTGCCGAGGCGGTCGATGTAGAGTTTTAAACAAACCTCTTTTATCATTTCACCAGTTAATGCTTTTTGATTTTTTGATTGAGGACTTCCAATACCAAATTCATTTTGTATGGCGAAAGATAAGCCTCTCTTTTCCTGTTCTTTTTTATTTAGATTAAAGATCAAGGATGCTGATGTAGCTGGTGTGAAATTTGCGGTTGTGTCACTTGAGTCAACAAACTTATAAATTCTACTAATGTCTAAATCCTCAACCATTATTTTATTATTATTTGCTATTTGATCTGGTGTGGGTATATATACAAGATCATTGGGATTCAAAAAGAATTGGAGTTGGAGATGTGTTTGGTTTTCAGTCCACATTTCTTCAATTATTGGGCTTTCACCTTTTTTTAATCTATCTATTACAGTATTCAAAGCTATTGTTTCATAACTACGTTTACCTTCGCCATCGACATAAATTGCGAAGTACAAATTCGTTCCTGTTGCAGCAACCACAAATTTGTCTTTTTTATTTCCAGTAGTTCCAACATTAAACTTATTGCCTTTAGGCTCATAGCAACGAACTTTTGTAATTGACTGATGAAATCTTCCGCCATTTAATTCTTTGATGCTTTTATTCATATTATCAATCCCCTCTGCCGAAAATGCCAGTTCGGGATGCTCAATTGTTTTTCCCTCTTTTTCTTCGTTATACTTGGATAGATGATTTTTCAATATCTTTTGAATTCCATGGTCAGTAATACTTTCGATAGTTTTTGAGTTGAAACTTTCGTTCAGTGCTGTTCGCGAAGCAACGAGTATTTCTTTTTCATTGCTAAAGTAATACACTTCAGGTTTGGAAATATCCATTCCTTGCCAGGTGTTTTCTTTGTCAGCAAAGAATTTTTGTATTTTCTTTTTGTCCAATCCTTCATTAATCAATCGTTTGATTTTTGTTTTCAGATTTTTGTCTACCAACATTTCCCATTGATTGATAGCTGCAGAAAGTGCAACCTGTTTTTTGAAACGCAAGTTGACTTGACCTGCTACTGTTTCTTTGTGGAGTGGTTTGCGTATAGCCCAGCTGTCTCCATTCGTTTGTTTTCTTATTATTTTACTTGGATTTCCATTTTTATCTAATTGTAACTTTCCGTTTTCATCTTTGTAAGATTCAAACTTATTGACGGTTTTGTTGATTACCCTCAAGTTTTGTTTAAAACTTACAATGATGTTTTCCAACGCTTGTTGAGCATCTTCAGTAAAAGTACTCCATGGCTTTACAAATTGCCACTTGTAATTGCCATTATTATCTGTTTTAGACTTAAAGCATAATTTAGTTTTCAAGTCTTGTCGGCTTTCTTTCGCTTTGGCTTTTGCAGATTCATTATTCAAGTAATTTACATGACTTCTTGTTGCACAGGCTATCACCAATGCATCCATCGCATGATGACGATGGTCGATACGCTTTTTATTAAACCCTTTTTGAAGTTCAAGCGGCACTTCGGTTTGGAATACGTTCTTTCCTTCCTTATTTGTCCATTGACCAAACAAGTTACTATTTGTCAGCGCATTCATTCGCTCAAATCGTGGAGTTATGATTTTGTTCCATACATCGTTTAATCCCCAGTCTTTTTTCAATGTATCTGTGATTGACCCATTTGTTGGAATTACATTTTTTGACGTAGGTTCTGTTTCATCTTCTTCACGAACAATATTGGACAAAAGCCCTTTAACCACTTTCGAAATATAACGGGTATCATTCAACTGTCGCTCAATAAATGCTTCGGGAATATCTTCCATTAGCAGTTTTTTCATTTTACCGCTATTCTTTCCGTAATGTTGCTTTACAAAGGTTTCGTATTCATTCAGGTTGAATATTTTCACAGTTTTGTGAGCAGTAGATAATTCTGGCACTATTCTTCCTTCATTTTTTGAAACGAACTCATAGCCGAGTTGATTATCTTTGTATGGATTACCATTTACCACTGATTCACAAATTACTTTATTGCTCAATGAATCATCGAAATAGCGCGATTGTGGAATAATATGTTCAATCTGGTAAGCCGAAGTGAAAAGCTTGCCTAATGGTATCATCTCTCCTGTATAAGGTGAACGGTATTTTTGTTCAAGCCAAAGTTTATAACGTATGAGTTCGGATTTGCTGGGTTGTGCCAGTTTAGATATTTTGGAAATGTCATCATCTATTTCAATACCAGATTTCAATACGCCATCTTCATAAATCTTTAAAATCTCTTGTTGGCTGGGCGAGTAAGGACGCACATTTTCCACGTTGGCATCGTTGGCAAGTTCGGCTAACAAAGCTTTAATTCGTAGATTGGTGTTTTCATTCTCAGATATTTGTTTGGTCATAGCTGCTCGTTTGTCAGCCGGATTCTTCATTTCACGACCTAATTCAACATGAATTTCTGCAATTTCACCATACTTTTTCCAAATATCACGAACAACACGCAATGTTTCTGTAATAACCTGTTCTACGATTGGGTTACGAAGCGAATGTTGTTTGAACTCTTTCAGATATTCATCCAAATCATGGTGTGTTTTCCATTTGGTATATTCGCTTGCTTCTGAGTGACGATTATAAACAATATATGATGCCAACCATTCGGGTAATCCTTTAAAATCATTGGTTGTAGTCAGCTGAATTGCTTTTTCTCTCACTTGGTTTTGAATACTTTCGTCAAACTCTGCAGTGAGTAACTTATCTATTCTGTCTCGTGTTTTGTCGCTTATTGCATTGTAATTCCAATACTTACCCATTCGCATTAAAGGCAAAAGTTTTTTAAGTGCTTTTTCGGAATATGAACCGTACTCGCTTTTGAATGGTGGAAACTTTTTGAAAACTTCCACGAATTCATTCGAGAGCTTATTTTTTCTTCCGAAAGTTTTCAAAGCCTTTTCAATTTCGTTTTTATCTGAAACAGAATAGAGTATGTGCCACAGCTCCATTTCTTTTTCTTTTGTAAGAAAATCAGCTGTGACATCTTTAATTTTAGCTAAACGATTAATTATTTGAGCATGAGTTTCATTACACGGATACTCTTTGTCTTCCACATAATTCCATCTGTAAGGTAGTTTTTCATCTCCTTTTTTCCTTTTTTTAATTTTGAAGAAAGAAGATAAAAGCGTGTCTTGTTTAATTTCCTTACGATCATTCAGCCAGTCAAATAATTCCACTAAATCTTCTTCCGATTTAATAAAATCATTAGTTACATTATAATCAGTATAAAATTTTCCATCAATTGTTTTTTCTCGTTCGTAAATTCTTAAATCCTTTACAAACTTCCATAGACGAAGCTCTTGATATAATGGGTGTGATTTTGGAACACATTTAATTGGTTCTTTTTGAACTACTCCTTCTGTGTCTTTATAGGTGCGATATTCGAATTTACAGTTACTTATCAATGATTTCTTGCTTTTTAGCGGACGTTGATAGAAAATTATATCGTCTACAAATAGTTTTACGAAATCATTTGAAGTAAGGATATTTCGATGTGCTTCATTATACGGATAAAGTTCTTCAATACAAGAATTAAGTAATGCATTATTTTGTAGTTCTGCATGGAATTCTGTTTGTTTGGAAAGTATTTGTTTTAATTCATCCCTATAGAACTTACGTTCAATAGTTCGCACCAATTTACCATTGATTTTCTGAGTTGGATTTTTTAATAAAGTATCGTAGATGTAAGTGCCAACAGTTTTCATTGAGTTCTCAATATCCGATTCAGTTTTCTTTTTTAATAATGTCCAATCGTCTTCTGAAGGTGCCCGAAATGAACGTTTTTCTTTACCATCTTTGTCTGTTTTTACACTACCGTCATCGTTTAAGTCAGTAGTAACAATAAATTCTTTTGTTTTGCCTATCCAGTCAAATAACGGATTTTTAGATGCTCGACGATAAATCCATCCATTCTCTAATCCAACATTGTACCATATTTCGGCTTTGCCTTTTTGGGCTTCGTCGGCAGTTACATCAATAACATTTAGTGAGTGAAATTCCACTAATTTATTGGGATTATCTTCCTCTTCTTCACCCCGTAACTGATAATAACCTCGTTTTTGGTTGAAATTTAATAGCAACCAGGCAAGTTCTTCCTTCTCAATTTTTTGATATAATGCTTTTTTTCGCAAGTAATAAATGGTCCAATCGTAAGGAATTAGATTGTTGTCGTCAAATAAATGTGGTTGAGTTTGTTTGAATTCTTCAACCATTTCATAGAACGATGCTTTGAAAATAAATTCAAATTTTCCGTTTTCATTTTCTTTCCATGCTAGTTTTGGTTCTGAGTCAGTTAAGAATTTTCCGAAGTGTTTCTCGAAATCAATGTGTTTTTCGTAATGTTTAGGCAAGAACCCCATTGTATATAATACTCTGTGAATACGTTCACGACGTAATAAATGACGTTCACGAATTCTTCGAATTCCTCTATAACCTGTTCGCTCTGCTGTTTGCGAAATAGAATTTCCACTATCAAATTTTCCAAGTATATCCTGGCTCATTGGTATAATTCTACTTCCTATTCCAAGAATGCGATATAACTCAACATCTACCAATGCCCAACCAATACTATTTGTACCTAAATCCAGTCCTAATATTCTCTTCATGGCAGTAAATTTTGTAATGATTAATAAAGGCCATAAATTTATAAACAAAAATTTGATAAATAGACGTTATTTTATAAAAACATTCCATATCTTTGCGAATACAATTTTCGAAGCAAATCACAATAAGGATTATTCCGTTGTGAAAACATTTAAGGCGGGGCAACTCGCCTTTTGTTTTTTGTAAATTTCCAATGCCCCAAACTTTGGAAAGGTTTAAACGTTATCCATCTACTGCAAATAGGTAATTTATAATCATTACAAATTGCATTTTTTTTCGTACCTTTGCAGTTCATTCCAGGTTTGGATGCATTTGCTGTGTCAAACCACGTAAACAATTGATATTATGTCAGAAACTATTATAGACCAAGTTACCCGCGGGGATTATAAATACGGTTTTACTTCCGATATCGAAACGGAAATCATACCGGTGGGGCTCAACGAGGATGTAATCCGGTTGATCTCGGCCAAGAAGAACGAACCGGAATGGTTGCTCGAATTCCGCCTGAAGGCATACCGGCACTGGCTCACCATGAAGATGCCAACCTGGGCGCACCTTACTATCCCCGAAATTGATTACCAAGGCATTGCCTATTACGCGGCGCCGCGTAAAAACGCGCCGAAAAGCCTCGACGAAGTGGATCCCGAGCTCCTGAAAACTTTCGATAAACTGGGTATTCCGCTCGAAGAACAGAAAGCCTTGTCGGGCATGGCGGTGGATGCCGTACTCGACAGCGTGTCGGTGAAAACCACCTTCAAGGAAAACCTTGCCGAACTGGGCATCATTTTCTGCTCGTTCAGCGAAGCGGTGGAACATCACCCCGACCTGGTGCAGAAATACATGAGTTCGGTGGTGCCTTACACCGACAACTTCTTTGCCACATTGAACTCGGCTGTTTTCAGCGATGGTTCGTTCGTGTATATTCCAAAAGGTGTCCGTTGCCCCATGGAACTCTCGACCTATTTCCGCATCAATTCATCGAACACGGGACAGTTTGAGCGCACGTTGATCATTGCCGACGAGGGAAGTTATGTGTCGTATCTCGAAGGTTGCACGGCTCCCATGCGCGACGAAAATCAGCTGCATGCGGCCATAGTGGAAATTGTGGCGTTGAAAGATGCCGAAGTGAAATATTCCACCGTGCAGAACTGGTATCCTGGCGACAAGGAAGGGAAAGGCGGTATTTTCAACTTTGTGACCAAACGGGGCATCTGCAAGGGAGAAAATTCCAAAATCTCGTGGACGCAGGTGGAAACCGGATCGGCCATTACCTGGAAGTATCCGAGTTGCATCCTGCTAGGTGATAATTCGTCGGCCGAATTTTATTCGGTGGCCGTTACCAACCATTTCCAGCAGGCCGACACAGGTACCAAAATGATGCATATCGGCAAAAACACCCGCAGCCATATCCTTTCGAAAGGTATTTCGGCGGGTACGAGCCAAAACAGCTACCGTGGATTGGTTAAGGTGAATAAAGGGGCCGATAACGCCCGCAATTTCTCGCAGTGCGACAGCTTGCTGCTTGGCGACAAATGCGGTGCGCACACGTTCCCGTATATGGAGGTGAACAACGACTCGGCCGTGGTGGAACACGAAGCCACCACCTCGAAAATAAACGAAGACCAGATATTTTACTGCAACCAACGCGGAATATCGACCGAAGATGCCGTGGGATTGATTGTGAACGGTTATGCCAAGGAAGTCCTCAACCAACTCCCGATGGAATTCGCCGTGGAAGCTCAAAAGCTGTTGCAGATTACCCTGGAGGGAAGTGTGGGTTGAGGACAAACCGACCCCCAACCCCCAAAGGGGGCTTTTGTGGAGTTCGATTTTCGAGACATCGTTATTTTTGAAATACCGTTTTTTTTAAATATAGAATATACAAAACAACACTAATCTGATTCCCTTTAGGGGTTAGGGGTGTATTAGGAACAATATGTTAGAAATCAAAAACTTACATGCCAATATCAATGGCAAGGAAATATTAAAGGGATTGGACCTGGTGGTTCGCCCGGGTGAAGTGCATGCCATCATGGGGCCTAACGGGGCTGGTAAATCAACACTGGCTTCGGTATTGTCCGGAAACCAGGCTTTCGATGTAACGAAAGGCGAAGTGACATTTTATGGTAAGAACCTGCTCGAACTGCCTCCCGAAGACCGTTCGCGTGAGGGGATTTTCCTCAGCTTCCAGTATCCGGTCGAAATCCCAGGCGTGAGCATGGTGAACTTCATGCGTACCGCGCTTAACGAACACCGGAAATACAAAAACCTGGAGCCCATGTCGGCTACCGATTTCCTCCGCACCATGCGCGAAAAGAAGGAACTGGTGGAAATGAACAGCAACCTGACCAACCGTTCGGTGAACGAAGGATTTTCAGGTGGTGAAAAGAAAAAGAACGAGATTTTCCAGATGGCCATGCTCGACCCGCGCCTCTCGATTCTCGACGAAACCGATTCGGGCCTCGACATTGATGCGCTCCGCATCGTGGCTAATGGTGTGAACAAACTGAAACGCCCCGACAATGCCAGTATCGTGATTACACACTACCAACGTTTGCTGGATTATATTATTCCCGATTTCGTGCATGTATTGTACGATGGGCGTATTGTGAAAACCGGCGGCAAGGACCTGGCCCTCGAACTGGAGGAGAAAGGCTACGACTGGATTAAAAAGGAAGTGGACGAGAAATAAGTATTACCACTAAGCCACTAAGGACACACAGGGACACTAAAAATATAAAATATGATACAAAAAGATATCAACGACCTCGTATATGATGTAGTTTCATGTGCGATTGAAGTCCACAGGCAGTTGGGACCCGGGGTTGTTGGGATCTGTATATGAGTGTTTTGTTGAAGAGCTTAAAAATAATGGCTTTAATGTCGTAACCCAAGAGAGAATTCCACTTGTTTATAAAGGTAAAGTTTTAGAATCTGAATTTAAACTGGATTTAATGATAAACAATTGTTTAATAGTTGAATTAAAAGCAGTTGAAGAAATACATCCAATTTATAAAGCTCAGCTTCTGACTTGTCTTAAATTAGCTGGAATTCCTAAAGGGCTGTTAATTAATTTCAATTGCGATAATATCGCAAAATCAGGATTGGTCTCTTTTGTGACTGAAAAGTTCGCTAATTTGCCCAAAGAACAATCAATATCTGAAATAATTAAATTTTAGTCAATCCGCGTGTGCTTCTTGGTATTCCAACTTAGAGCAATAAAAACAACAACTAACCAGACACTTAGCGACTTTTAGCGTGCTGAGTGCCTTGGTGGTAATAAAATGGAACAACAGAGTTTGGTATTCCAACTTAAAACAATAAAAATAACAACAAACCAGGCACTTAGTGACTCTTAGTGTGCTGAGTGCCTTAGTGGTAATAAAATGGAACAACAATATATTGACCTGTATAAACAGCACCACGAAAGCATAAAGAAGCATTCGGCGCCAGTGATGAACAACTCGCGCGATGCTTCGTTTGCCTTGTTCGAAAAGCTGCATTTCCCCACCACGGCGTTGGAAAACTACAAGTATTCCAACTTGAAGGAAACCCTGGAAGTGGATTATGGCTTGAATATCAACCGGATTCCCGTTCCGGTTAATCCCTACGATGTGTTCAAGTGCGATGTGCCTGGAATCAATTCGTACCTGTATTTCGTGGTGAACGATGCCTTTTACACTGTGACTGACCCGCGCCACGAATCCTTGCCCGAAGGGGTGATTATCGGCAGCCTGCGCGAGGTGGCACAATCGCATCCCGAACTGGTGAAGGAATATTACGGGAAACAGTCGACCCGGCAGGAAGATGGGCTGGTGGCTTTCAACGGTGCTTTTGCCCAGGATGGTTTTTTTATGTATGTGCCTAAAAACATGGTACTCGACAGGCCGGTACAATTGGTGAACATTATGCGTTCGGATGTGGATTTTATGGCCAACAGCCACAACCTCATTATACTCGAGCAGGGTGCAAAAGCACAATTGCTGGTTTGCGACCATAGCATGGACGAGGTGCGTTTCCTGTCGAACCGGGTGACCGAAGTTTTCGTGGGCGAAAATGCTACATACGAGCATTACAAGCTTGAAAATGCCCACGTGAAAACCACCAACTTGGCCACTTTGCTTATTGACCAGCAGCGGTCGTCCAATGTGCTTACCAACGTGATTACCTTGCACAACGGGATTACCCGCAACAGTATTGAAATTGGGTTGAACGGCGAAGGTTGCGAAACGCTGCTCTGCGGCATGGTGATAGGCGACAAGCACCAGATGGTGGACAACTTCACGCATATTTTACACAATAAGCCTAACTGCCAAAGCAACGAACTGTTCAAGTATGTGCTTGACGAGGAGTCGAAGGGTGGCTTTACAGGCAAAATACTGGTAGCCAAGGATGCACAGAAAACTTCAGCATTCCAGGTGAATAAAAATATCCTGCTCAACGGCACGGCCAAGATGAATACCAAACCACAACTCGAGATTTATGCCGATGATGTGAAATGTTCGCATGGCGCCACCATTGGGCAACTTGACGAAACGGCCAAATTCTACATGCAGGCACGCGGGATTTCGGAAGCCGAAGCACGCTTGTTATTGATGTTCGCCTTTACAAACGATGTGGTGGACAACATCCGCATCCCGGCTTTGCAGGACAGGATCAGGATATTGGTGGAAAAACGGCTCCGCGGCGATTTGTCGAAGTGCGAGGGTTGTATCATTTGCCAGTAGATTCCCTAACCCCCTGAGGGGGATATTTGCTTTTGATTAATACAATCGGATTTTTTGTATAATGAAAATTTAAGGGGGAGCCTGTTAAGTCCCAATTAGAGGTTTAGATTTTAAAAGATTAGTAAGTTCCTGCTATTTTCCACAGAAAATGTGTAAGTTAGCGGGAATTTCCATTATACAAAAACCTAAAATTTTATATCTTTTGTCTTGATTCTTGGTTTTCCCATGATTTACTCCAAAGAATATATCAAACAAAAGCTCAGCGGTTCGTTGCCGGGCATGGATGCACATCTGCGGATGGCGCCGGCAAGTCGTGCGCGGGAACTGGAAAACGTTTCCGGGAAATTGGAAAACGCCAGGAAAAGCGCCGTGATGATGCTTTTTTTTGGCGAAGCCGAGGACTTGAAAATGATTGTGATCCGGCGCAGCAATTACGTGGGAATCCATGCCGGGCAGATTGCATTTCCTGGCGGCCGGTACGAGGAAGGGGATGGCGATGTGCAGGAAACTGCCTACCGCGAGTTGGAAGAGGAAATTGGCATTACCCGCGACAAAATAGAATTGCTTGGCCGATTGACCGATATTTATGTGCCACCGAGCAACTTTCTAATCAGTATTTTCGTGGGTTACCTGGAAGAAAGGCCATTGTACAAAATCCAGGACCGCGAAGTGGCTGAAGTAATTGAAGTGCCGTTGCAGGAATTCTTTTCTCCCAATGTGGTGAAATTCAAGGATTTCTATGTCAGTTCGTTGAAGGCTGCTGCCAATGCACCTTATTTCGATGTAACGAATGCCGAAATATGGGGAGCAAGTGCCATGGTTATCAGCGAGTTGTTGGAATTGTTGAAAGAAGGGCGATTGCAATGAACGGGAAAGCCCTATAAATGAAGGAAATCATAGGTTCTCCCCCTTTGCGCCTCTGCGTGAAAATTTTTATTCTGAATGCATTTATTCTGCAAATCTTGATTCTAAAATCCTAAAAAACATGTCCGAAAAAATCCGTCTTAATAAATTTATCAGCGACAGTGGAGTGTGTTCCCGCCGCGAAGCCGACAAGCAAATAGAACTGGGACATGTTTTTGTCAATGGGAAAAGGGCCGAAGTGGGAATGATGGTTTCGGCTCGCCACGATAAGGTGATGTTGAGTGGTAACAACATTGAAGCAAAGGAGGGAACCGATTTTGTTTTCCTGGCGTTCAATAAACCCGTTGGAATTGTGAGCACCACCGAAATTGGTGTGAAGGATAGCATTATCGATTATATTGGCTACCACGAGCGGATTTTCCCCATCGGGAGGCTTGACAAAGACTCCCAGGGATTGATTTTCCTGACGAACAATGGTGACATTGTGAACAAAATCCTCCGCGCCGGGAACAGGCACGAAAAGGAATATATCGTTACGGTGGACAAGCCGGTTACCGACGAATTCGTGCAAAAAATGGGTGCGGGGGTTCCCATCCTGGGTGAAACCACTAAAAAATGCAAGGTGCAGAAGGAATCGCCTTTTTCGTTCCGCATAATCCTCATTCAGGGATTGAACCGGCAAATCCGCCGCATGTGCGAATATTTCGGCTACGAGGTGCAAAAATTGGAACGGGTCCGGATCATGAATATTGGCCTGAAAGGCTTGCCATTGGGTGAATGGAGGCAATTGGAACCTCGCGAAATGGAATTGATATTAAAAGCGGTAGAAAATTCATCGTCCACGCAGGAAGCTTCCACAGGCAAGGGGAAAAAGCCGGACACAAAGGGCGGCGTTCAAAAGCATGTCCCGGTTGCCAACAAGAATTCAGGTTTACGCGCTCCATCTTCTCCATCTACGAAAAAAAGCGACCGTTCAGCCGCTACCAACCCAAAGTCGCGCGATTTACGTTCGCAGTCGAGTAACTCGAATGCCAAGAAACATGGTTCACCCAAACACCAGAAGTCTTCGGCAAGTGGAACCCGTGGAAAATCGGGTAGGAGGTAGATTGGAATAAAAAACGGGCATCGGTTTGAAAGCCGATACCCGTTGTATATTTTTCTTGAAGGAACTCCCTAAAAACGCGAAAGGTAGTCACGCCTGACTACCAATCTTTGTTAACCTTAAATCTAATACTATGAAAAAATCACGATGCAAAGATAAAGCGTATTTTCTACACTTGCAAGTGTTTTCCAATATTTTTGTACTAAAAACATGTTTTATAACACATATTTAGCCTTAAACCGCTTGTATTAACAAAATATTGAAGTTTCTTAAGTATTAGAAATTATTTTCTTAGAATCCGATGGACTTCAAACCCAGTCCGGCTTTCTCATCGAGTCCAAACATCAGGTTCATGTTTTGTACCGCCTGCCCCGAAGCTCCTTTCAGCAGGTTGTCAATCATCGACACAACTAGCAACTTGTTCCCGTGTTTTTCGAGGTAAACAATGCCTTTATTGGTGTTTACCACTTGTTTCATGTCGGGATTTTTATTGACCACGAACGTAAAGGCAGCATCTTTGTAAAAATTCTTGTACAAATCCCTTGCTTCTTCCACGCTTAAATCACATTGGGTATAAACAGTGGCATAAATTCCGCGGGCAAAGTTTCCACGTACCGGAATGAAGTTGATATCCTTGTTGAAGCTATGTTGCAATTGTTTGATGGATTGTCCGATTTCTTCCAGGTGCTGGTGCCCGAATGCCTTGTAAATCGAAATATTGTTGTTGCGCCAGCTGAAATGCGATGTTTCCGTAGGTTTCACACCTGCCCCGGTCGAACCTGTAATGGCGTTCACGTGGATTTCGTCGGTAAGCAATCCGGCCGAAGCCAGCGGGAAAATGGCCAGCTGAATGGCTGTGGCAAAACATCCAGGATTCGCAATACGGTTTGCCTTGCGGATTTCCTCGCGGTTTAGTTCGGGCAAGCCATACACAAAATCGTGGTTCGGGCTTTTGGCGCGGTAGTCGGTCGACAGGTCAACGATTTTTATGTTTGCCGGGACTTCGTTGTTGTCCATAAATTTCTTGCTATCGCCGTGGGCTGAGCAAAGAAACAGTACATCCACCCCATTCAGTGGAAGTTCGGAAGTGAACACCAGGTCGGTTTCGCCAATCAATCCGCTGTGGACATCGGTCAACGGGTTGCCGGCATTGCTACTGCTGTTTACAAACACGATTTCAACGTTCGGGTGGTTTACCAGGATACGGAGCAATTCGCCGGCAGTATAACCTGCGCCGCCGATGACGCCTGCTTTAATTTTTGTCATTTGAGTTATATTGTTTATTTGTAATCAGTTATGTAAGGGTCAAAACAATTTCTGTTGCCTGAAAATGGTATATCGTTTAACCTTTTTGCCTGCCAATTCTACTTCGGGAAGTGTTTTCATAAATGCTTTCAGCTCGGATTCCGACCAATGCAATTCCAGTTTGCCGGTAATCTCGGCAACCGTGAAATCGCCTGTTTTCAACAGTTCCAAAATCCGTTTTTCGTAATCGGCTCGTTGCGCTTCCTTCGATTCGTCTGGGATTATATTGCCGTTAAAATCTACAGCAATAGCGCCTTTTTCAATCAGCAAGGCATTGGCATTTTCTTCGGCATCTTCCGGTTTGCGAATGTATACCGTGCGTTTCTTTTTCAGTCCATCAATTGCTCCTGACCAGGTTCCGCCCGTTTCAGCCGATTCGGCCACATATATTTCGTTGGCCAGGCCATAAATCACCGAGTTTCGTGCCAGGGCTTGCTCGGATTTCCACGGCGAGCGTGGGTGGAACGTACTCAAAACCAGCAAGTCGCCTTCTTCAATGTTTCTGGCATAGGTTTTAAAACCTGTGTCGAAAGTCATAATTCCCTGGGGAAGTACAATGATGCTTTGCCCGATATATTTCAATGCGGAATCGAGTGCCTGTTTATCCACGCCTTTGGCAAAACCGCTCACCACCACCTTGAATTCTTTGGTGGCTTTACGGGCCATGTTGTCGGTAAAACGCAGCGAAAGTTCCGAAGCCTCGCGGGTTCCAACTATCCCAACTGCTTTCTCCTGGAGGATTTGCTTGTTCCCTTTCACGTAAAGCAAAGTTGGTGCGTGTGTTTCGCGGAAGTTCTTCTTCAACGCTACCGGATAGTCCGGCGATGTGAGGGGAATTAGTTCAATACCTTCGTTTTCCAGTTGCTCGGCCAGTACCTCATTGGCTGAAAAATTTCTTAAAGCTTCTTTCAGCGCTTCACGGTCCGTGTGTTCCAGCCCGTACACATTTTCCCATTCCTTCTCCGGAAGATTGAAAAATGCTCGTATGCTTGTATTTTGTTCCCGGAAAAACCGGTTGACGAGTTTGTTCGTCTTCACATATCCCCAGCCGGGAATGTGTGCCAGTGTAATCCAGTATGCTGTGTCGTTCATGATTAACTATTCCTAAGACCCCTAACCCCTAAAAGTGAACTAAGTTGCCAGCGCCTGATGTGTTTTTGTTTTATTCACAACGCTTTAAATCCCTTGTTTAATAGCCAATAGTATTATTTCTTCCTCCCCTTTAGGGGTCGGGGATTTTCTACATTTAGGGTTCCGTTTTTCTATTCTAACAAGTCCGGCCTCAATCTTTGGGTTCGTTCCACCGATTGCTGGTGGTTCCATTCGTCCACTTTAGCCTGGTGTCCCGATAGCAAAATGTCGGGAACTTTCCAGCCCTTGTATTCTGCGGGGCGGGTATAAACGGGCGGTGCCAGCAGGTTGTCCTGGAACGAGTCCGAAAGTGCCGATTGCTCATCGCCGATTGCTCCGGGAATAAGCCGCACAATGGCATCGGTCATGATGGCTGCCGGAAGTTCGCCTCCTGTAAGGACGTAATCGCCCACTGTAATCTCCCGGGTAATCAAATGCTCGCGGATACGGTGGTCAATGCCTTTGTAATGCCCGCAGAGTATCATCAGGTTGCCACCCATCGACCAGCGGTTGGCCATTTTCTGGTCGAATTTTTCCCCATCGGGCGAAGTGTAAATCACTTCAACGTAATCCCGCTCGCTTTTCAACTTTGAAATAATGCGGTCCACCGGTTCAATCTGCAACACCATGCCGGCACTGAATCCAAACGCGTAATCATCCACGCGGCGGTGCTTGTTGGTGCTGTAATCGCGCAGGTTGTGCACGAAAATTTCCACCAGGCCTTTGTCGCGGGCACGTTTCACGATGGAATAATTCAGCGGGCTGTCGAGCAGTTCGGGTACGGCAGATATGATGTCTATTCGCATTCCTTCCAATTAATAATGAGGTGCAAAAGTACAAAAAAATGCTGGGTTTTTGATGAGAAGATGTGGGGATGTGATGTTACCCACACCCCTTGAAGGGGAGTAACATTTCTTCTTCCCTTTAAGAGTTCAGCTTTTGCTTCCTTAGGGGTTAGGGATCAACCTTATAGATTAGCTGCCAGCCATTTCCGCAACACTTCGGGTGATTTCCCACGGCGGCGGGCATAATCTTGGAACTGGTTCTCGTCGATTTTTCCAATCATGAAGTATTTCGACTGCGGATGGGCAAAGTACAAACCGCACACCGAAGCATTGGGGTACATGGCGCCGTTTTCGGTTAGGCTAATGCCCATTTCGTTGAATTCCAGCAAGGAATCGAGTTCGAAGATAATGGACTGGTCGGGCAGGGAAGGGTAGCCTACCGCCGGGCGGATTCCCTTGTACTGCGTTTTGAGTATTTCTTTCACCGTGAGGCTTTCGTCCGGGGCATAGCCCCAATAATTCCGTCGAACCTGCGTGTGAAGCCATTCGGCAGCGGCCTCGGCCAACCTGTCCGAAAGGGTTTTTACCAGGATGGAACCGTATATGTCGCCTTCCTGTTCGTGCGCAGCCGCAATTTCCTCGGTCCCAATCACCGTTGTGGCGAAAACCCCTGCATAATCGTTTCCGGGAGCCAAGAAGTCGGCCAGCGAATAGCAAAACCCATCGGTCGAGGCATGTTGCTGGCGAAGTGTTGGAACAGTGATTGTGCGCTTACCGTCCACCAGCAAAATATCCTCGCCATTCGAATGAGCAGGGTAAATTCCAAATGAGGCATTGATTCTCAATGATTTTTCATCGAGGAACCGGCGCAACATTTCTTGGGCGTCTTTATATAATTTGAGTGCTTCTTGGGCTTTCGGGCGGTCGGGTTCGGGAAAATTCTGCAACCACGACATCCGGCACGACATGCAATCGTGAACCGTTTCGATGCCTTCGTAACGGCCGGAAATCCGCCAGGCCAGGAAAAAGAATGTCCAGTCGATATAAGGGACCATCTCTTTCAGGTCAATTTCTTTCAAACGGATTAATCCGGTTGTGATCGGTTTTGCAGGGGTGTAACTCATCTTTGAGGAAAGTATCTTAATCTGAATGGAGTTTTATTAAACACAAAACTGC
The DNA here is from genome assembly GCA_035299105.1 of Paludibacter sp. Classification (GTDB taxonomy): domain Bacteria; phylum Bacteroidota; class Bacteroidia; order Bacteroidales; family Paludibacteraceae; genus Paludibacter. The sequence goes on from DATGXD010000127.1 coordinate 18,116, forward strand.
CACAAAAGGTTTGTTGTTATCGAGGTTGCATGTTTTTTCAGTTCAGCACCGGGTTGTTCAGCCGCTCCATGTAGTGCGCCTTCCGGATTTCGAGGATTTCGGGTTTTGGCTCGAATTCCACGGTCATTTCGGCCTCGCCGGTAATCGGGTCGCGTTTGCCGAATACAGGGTAAAAACTTCCATACGGAAGATTGACCTTGTATCCTTTCCTTAATTTTTCATGCATTATTTCCAGAAACAGATGTACTGCCTCATGTGCTGTTTCCCTGTCGAGACCCTCCAGTTCGACCAGCATTTCCACGATATCTTCGGATGCCATTTTACCTGTCAAAAGCCAGGGCGATATGTTGGGTTTGTTGTTTTCGGTTTGTTCTGCCATAAGTTTCATAAAATAGGTGGTTAAAGGCTGGGTATGTTGATACCCGTAATTTTTCTGTACAGATCGAGTGCGTAAATGTCGGTCATTCCGGAAATATAGTCGAGTACGGCCATGATTTTCCCGTATGTGTCGGGACGTTCGGTTTCGAATTGTTCGGGAAAGCGCATGAGCAACTGCTTGGAATAGGCTCTGCCGGGATACAAAACCGCCTCGACGAAATGTTCGAGCAGTGTCATGATGATCTTATATCCGGCAAGTTCCACATCGAGTACTTCCTGCGAACGGTAAATCTTTTCGAAAGCTGTTTTCGAACAGGTTTCATAGGCTTCGGAAACCTGCTCCGGCAATTTTTTTATCAATGAAGTGTTGAATGTGCCATCAAGGATTTGTTGTTCGTTTGCCAAAAAAACGGTGGCACACTGGTCGATCAGCAATCCAATGACCGACGAGCGCAGGTAGGAAATCTGTTCGTTCACGTCGGTGACCATTTGCATGGTTTCGAGGCGTCGTTTCCTTTTTTCATCGGTGAAAAAATTCAGCAGCAAGGTTTTTGTTTCTTCGCCCGAAAGTATTTTCAGCTTGTGTGCATCTTCGATATCCATGATTTGGTAGCATATGTCATCTGCTGCCTCGACCAGGTGCACCAAGGGGTATCGTGCAAAACGGCCCGGATTTTCCACTGTCCTTGGGATACCCAGTTCGGTGGCAATTTTTTCGAATACTTCTTTTTCATCATCGAAAAAGCCGAATTTCTGTTTTTTTGCATCCGAATAAATCGATGCGTAAGGGTATTTGACAATAGATGCAAGTGTGCTGTAAGTCAGTACGAAACCGCCTTTCCTTCGTCCCCTGAACTGGTGTGTGAGCAACCGGAATGCATTGGCATTCCCTTCGAAGCAGGTAATGTCTTTCCATTGTTCGGGAGTCATTTTTTCTTCCAGCTCAGCGCCTTTCCCTTCCGAAAAATAGGTGGCAATGGCTTTTTCGCCCGAATGCCCGAAAGGCGGGTTGCCCATGTCGTGGGCCAGGCAGGCCGCCGAGATTATCGAACCAATTTCCCCGATATAAGGCGACCCGGCATGCTTTTTCAATAGTTGGTTTGCCACCACCACGCCCAGCGAACGACCGACACAGGCAACTTCCAGGCTGTGTGTGAGCCGGTTGTGGACAAACACGCTCCCAGGGAGTGGAAAAACCTGTGTTTTGTTCTGGAGCCTGCGGAAGGGACCGGAAAAAATCAGGCGGTCGTAGTCGCGTTGGAATTCACTGCGGTCGTCATCGCGTTTTTCATGGTATTCTTCCAGTCCGAATCGTTTGGTGGATAAAAGTTGGGTCCAGTTCATGGTCTTGTTATTGGTTCGCTTTGCACACTTTATTGGGGCATGTGGTATTTTTTCAATTCCGCCCGGAATTCTTTGCTTTTATTATCGGTCACCTTGTCCATCCAACGCCAGAAATTAACGCCGTGGTTCATCTCCCGGGTATGGCATAGTTCGTGAAGTATCACATAATCAACCAAATGGTAGGGAAGCAACAACAGGTAAAACGACAAGTTGATGTTTTGTTTCCCCGAGCAGCTTCCCCAGCGTGTTTTGCTCGATTGGATTTTTACATCCGCAAACTGGAAACCGTGTTGTTGTGCCAGCTGCTTTGTCCGTTCGGGCAGGATTCTTTTGGCCTCCTTCTTCAGGAAATAGCTGATCCCCTGCCAGAACGATTCCTGGGTGCGTTTCTCCGCGCAATTGGCATGAAGCGGGTACTCGATGCTCAGGATATTGTTTTTCAGGGAAAAGTGGATGTTCTCGCGTTGGCGCACACAAGCCACGACCTTGAAAGTGAGTGTTTGCAAAGGAGTGTTTTCATCAATGTGTACCGGGTTCTTTTGCAGCTTTTTGCCTATATCGGCTTGTTTCTTCAGCAATTTCGCACGGATGGATTCAATGAATTCCAGGGCTTGTTCGCGTGTCGATACCGAGGGCAGGCTTACCTTGAGCCCCGAAGGTAAAATCCGGACGTGAATATGCGTGGCGCGTGGGCTCCGCACAAATTCAATGGTTCCTAATTCGGAATCGGACATCATAAATGGAGACGCTGGTTTGTTGGAATTGATTGATTTACAAAGATACATTTTTTTTATTCACACAATGGGGGTTTATCGGCTGAAAGAAATAACTTTGCATAAAATATCGGAAATGAAATATAATATATGTTTCAATGGAAATTGCAACTGCTAATACGGCTATGATTCAGGCAAAAAACATACATAAAAGCTTCGACGGACTGGAGGTGCTCAAAGGGGTCGATTTGTTGGTGGAAAAGGGCGAAATAGTGTCGATTGTAGGTCCCAGTGGGGCCGGCAAAACCACTTTGCTACAGATCCTCGGCACGCTCGACAAGCCAAACGCCGGGGAAGTGCTGGTTAATTCAATCGATTTCAGTAGGTTGGGCGAAAAGGAGCTGGCTGCTTTCCGCAACCGGAATATTGGTTTCATTTTCCAGTTCCATCAGCTTTTGCCCGAATTCACTGCGCTCGAGAACGTGATGATCCCGGCGATGATTGCCCGCAAAGACCTGAAGAAAACTACCGCCAGGGCAAAGGAGCTGCTTGCTTACCTGAAGCTTTCGGATAGGGAAGAACATAAGCCGAACGAGCTCTCGGGAGGCGAGAAACAGCGAGTGGCTGTGGCGAGGGCCCTGGTAAACGAACCTGAATTGATATTGGCCGACGAACCTTCGGGTAGCCTCGATTCGAAAAACAAGGAAGAACTCCACAAACTGCTTTTCGACCTGCGCGACAGGTTTGGGCTCACCATTGTGATTGTGACCCACGACAAGGAGTTGGCCGCCCTGAGCGACCGTGTGATTGAAATGCGGGATGGGAAAATCTATTGATCCTCGATTTCTTGCAATCGCTTGCAAATAGGAAAGCAGAAAGGGTTGATACAGTGGAAGTTGCATGGAATAAAATGGCGATTGCTTGCGCACAAACAAGATAGCCTGTCCCTGCTCCTGCAAAAGGAGAAACGCCATTAGCCTAATATGTAGATTAATAGCGTTTTGAATGGTAGTCCCGCCGGGAATCGAACCCGGATCTAGTGTTTAGGAAACACTTGTTCTATCCATTGAACTACAGGACCATTTTTTATGGTGGCGCAAAATTACATTTTTTGCAGGACATATGCAAACCAAATTGTAAATTGATAAATTTGTAAAAACAATAAATGAGCAAAAATAAATTCTTTGTAGTGTGGGAAGGAAAAGAACCTGGTATTTACCGTTCGTGGGACGAATGTAAACGTCAGATTCATGGCTATGAAGGAGCTATTTTCAAAGGTTTCGCCACCGAAGCCGAAGCCCGCGAGGCCATGGTTTCGCCTTGCTGGGATTATATCGGGAAAAATGCCAAAGAGAAAAAACCTACGAAAGAAGCAATTGAGAAGTTCGGCTTGCCCGACCTTGAAAGTTTGTCGGTGGATGCTGCTTGTAGCGGGAATCCCGGCGTGATGGAATACCGCGGGGTTTACACCCGCACTGGCGAGGAAGTTTTCCGCCAGGGACCGTTTCGGGAAGGCACGAATAATATCGGCGAATTCCTGGCGCTGGTGCACGGGTTGGCTTTCTTGAAACAGAAGAACAACCTGCTGCCCATTTACACCGACAGCCAAACGGCCTTGTCGTGGGTGAAAGCCAAAAAGGCCCGCACCCGCCTCGAGAGGAACGACCAGAATGCCGCCCTGTTCGACCTAGTTGCCCGTGCCGAAAAGTGGCTGCACGAAAACGAATATTCCACCCGGATCCTGAAATGGGAAACCACCGCCTGGGGCGAGATTCCTGCCGATTTTGGGAGGAAATAGAATTTTGGATTTGAAACTTGCCCTGCTTGTTTTTACAACGGTATAGGCTATTTTATTTGAAATAGCGGTTCAGGACCGGTATTGTCCTTAGCGGGAAATCGCGTTTAACAAGCAATGCCAAAAATGCAACCATCAAGATGGATTTCAACGCAATGTTCAAAATAAGGTAAGGTGTGTGGATGAACAGGCTGAGAACAAACAGGCCCAGCGTAACCACCGTGTAGAACCCTATGGTCTTCAAATCGTACTTTATAGGCATATGCTTTTGACCGAAATAATACGATAGCATCATAACGAAAAAGTAACCTCCAAAAGCCGACCAGGCTGAACCCCAGTAGCTGAATCTAGGCACCAGCACGATATTCCCGATAAATATCAGCACCATGCCGATATTCGAAAACCAGGCCCCGTATTTGTTGTTGTCGGTGAGTTTGTACCAGATAGACAGGTTGAAGAATATCCCTTGGAAAATAAACGAAAACAGGATGACAGGCACCACATCCAGTCCCGACCAGTATGTGTGTTTGATTATGAACTTAATGAGGTCGATATACAGCACCATGCCCAGGAAAATAAGCAACGATATGATTATGAAGTATTTCATGGCATCGGCATACATGCCTAGGCTATCCTTGTCTTTGTTTTTTGCAAAAACAAAAGGCTCGTAAGCATAACGGAATGCTTGTGTGAACATCATGATGACCATGGCGATTTTCGAAACCGCGCCATAAATACCGAGGTCGGCTTTGCCTTGTTCCCCCAGTTGGATAAAGGGGAAAAGTATCTTGTCGAGGTTTTGGTTGGCAGTGCCGGCAATACCCAGGAAAAGCAGGGGGAATGAGTATTTGAAGATTTGTTTCAGCAATTGGAAATCGAAAGTGAATTTGGCTGTAAACATGAATTTCGACAACACCAGCGTTTGAAGAACGGTTGCTATGATATTGGATATGAAGATGTAGCCAACTCCATAATGCGGGTTGTAAAACCAGGAAACAGTGCCGGGGGCTGTTTTCATCAACCACGGGCAGGCAATCAGGAAGAAAAGGTTGAGGAATATGTTGAGGAAAATATAGACGAATTTCAGCGTGGCAAAAGCAATTGGCCGCTTGGCAAATCGCAGGTAGGCAAAGGGTATCGATGCAAATGCGTCCAATGACACGGTAATGCCGAGCATCCAGATAAATTCAGCGTGGCTTTCGTAACCTAGCAAGTTGGCAATTGGCTGGTTAAGCAGGACAATGAAGATGATGAACAGAAGCGAAGTTACTCCAACCGAAATCAGGCTGTTGCCATACACTTTATCGGAATTGGCCAGGTCCTTGTTGGCAAACCTGAAATATCCGGTTTCCATGCCATAAGTCAGGATTACAAGCAACAGGGCTGTCCAAGCGTACAGGTTCGTTACAATCCCGTAATCGGCTTGTTTTTCAAGGGTATAGGTGTAAAGCGGGACGAGCAGCCAGCCTAAGAATTTTCCTAAGATGCTGCTTAACCCGTAAATGGCAGTGTCCTTTGCCAGCGATTTCATCTCTTTTGCCATAATGTAATGTGCCACTTTAGCGCTGTTGTTCTGCTGAGTGGTAAAGCGTTAAATTGATATTTGTTTTTTAAAAGGATCCTCTGCCAATTCAATGGCTTTTTAAGTTTTCCAACCGGTAAATTCCTGGCTGGAAGTTTGGCGACTAATCAGTTATATTCTATTTCCGTTTAAAAACATTCAGTATTTTCTCCAGCCATTTCATCTCGGCCGTAGGTTCAGAGTCTTCTTTTTTCAGGTAGCCACCTTCGAAAAGCAGTTTCACGGCTTCTTCCACTTGCTCGGGGCGCACTTGTAGTTTCACACCACCGTCCACATTGGCCAGGTAAGCACGGTTTATTATTTCGTCGCGGCCAAAACATTCGATTCCGCATGACTCCAGGT
>DATGXD010000128.1:0-5560 GCA_035299105.1 Paludibacter sp.
TTACCACCAGGTCGACATAGCGTTGGCGGTAGCGTTGCTCCGGGTCTTCGAAAGCATCGTAAGCCACGCCGTCCTTGTATTTCACAATAGGTAGTGGGCGAAGTGACTTCGAGAGTATGGTCAGTTCACGGGCATGAACACTGATTTCGCCCATCTGGGTACGGAAAACAAAACCCTTGATGCCGATAAAGTCGCCAATATCAAGCAGCTTTTTGAATACCGTGTTGTACATTTCAGGTTGTGCTTCGGTATTGATGTCATCGCGGCTCACATACACCTGGATGCGGCCTTTCGAGTCCTGTAGTTCGATAAACGAAGCCTTGCCCATGATGCGGCGGCTCATAATGCGGCCTGCAATACAAACTTCATGTTGTGGCTCTTCGTCTTTGAATTCAGATTTTATATCGGTTGAAAATGCGTCGGTGGGATACAATGCGGCAGGGTAGGGGTCGATACCCAGATTTCGCAATTCTTCGAGGCTTTGGCGCCTGAAAAGTTCTTGTTCACTAAGTTCTGTACTCATAATCTTTATTATATGCAAATTGCTGCAAAAGTACAAAAAAAGCCTGAAAATGTAATGGGTTTGTGCTAATTGGTTGTCGAAAACGCAAAAATGATTTAAGGTGGAATTGCGGTTTGCGGTGGCGGCATCGAAGGCTTTATCCCTGCAAGAAGAATTTCAACAATATGGAAAATTTCAGTAACTTTGCCATTCGCTAATTTGCCAGGTTATAAATCCGTGATAAAACCAGCCTGTTTTATATCCGCCTAATCCGCGGGCATCGGCGTGCTATTTTTATTTAAGAAATACAACGATAATGACCTCTACTTAAATTCGATTGAGACAATCTTTTTGCTTTTTTGTTCCGAATTCAGGTTGTTTTCCCCCCCCAGGTTTGTTCCCCGTAGGAAGTTTATGATTACCAATTTATTAAAAAAACATTTCGACACGCTGGTTGCTTCGGCAGCAGGTTTTTGCATTGTTGTGTTATTCTCACGCTACGGGGGGATTGGCATTTCGCCCGATTCGATAGCGTATAGCAGTACGGCACGGAATTTAGTTGCCGGACATGGTTTTACCTATTTCAGCGGCGAACCTTTGGTGCTGTTCCCGTTGTTTTATCCTTTCTTCCTGGGGGTAGTTATGTTTCTGGCGGGTTCCGACATTATCGTTGTCGCCCCATTTTTGAACGCTTTCCTGATGGCTATGGTGGTTTTTTTAAGCGGTATCATAATGGAACAATTCAAATATAAAACCCGCTGGTATAAATGGATGCTCCTCGCCATTATTACTGTCAGCCCTTCGCTGATCGAGATTTTTACGATGCTTTGGTCCGAAACTTTATTTATAATGCTGAGCCTTGTATTTATATTGCAGATGCATCATTATTTTAAAACACACAGCCTGAACAGGTTGCTTGTTGCCGCCGGTGTTGCAACCGTTGCTTTCGATACGCGTTATGCCGGGGTAACATTGGCTGCAACCGGTTGCTTGCTGCTTTTTTTCGACGAGGCATTGGAATGGAAAAAACGCTGGCTGCATATATTCGTTTTCGGAAGTATTGCTTCGTTGTTGGTGGTTTCGAATTTGGTTCGGAATGCAGTGCTCGGCAATCATGTGTTTGGAATGCGGCAGCCGGGCATTACTCCGTTCGATAAGAATGTGGAGATTTCTGGAACTGTTTTTTCGGATTGGATGCATCTGCAACTGGAGGGTGGTTGGGGCTTTGAATTGCTTTCAGTGGCTGTGTTCTTGTTTTTCCTTGTGTTTTTTATCAAGAATATCCTGCATCGCAAGTCATATCATACAACAGAGAATGTAGCCGTTTCATTTTTTATAGTGTATGTGCTTTTCATTGTTGTTTCGTCCACCGTTTCGCGTTACGAAACAATAAACAACCGCTTGCTGGCGCCGGCATTCCTGCCGTTCTGCTGGATTTCCACCTGCCAGATACCAAAATGGCTGGGTCATTTGAATGCTAAATGGCTGAGGCATTTATTTGTCGGAATTATGTCGGGTGCTTTTATCTTATTGTTAAGCGGTTATATGTATGTCAATATTGACAACTATTCGTGGATGAGCGAAAGTGGGATTCCCGGATTCAATGATGATACCTGGACAAAATCGGACCTGGTGGTTTATTTACAAGAACATCCCGAAATCTTAGAGCAGGACAATGCTGTTTTTTCCAATTTTAGCCAGGCTATATACTGGTTTACCGGAAAAGCTGTGGAGTCGCTTCCCGAACGGGTTTATGCCGAGGAAGTCGGCAAGTTTAGAGACGAGGAAGCTGCTTGCATTATCTGGTTCGATATGTACGATAATCCCGATCTGCTGGATGTGGCTGAAATAGGAAAATACAAATCCATTGCAAGAACGCTGAAATTCAGGGATGGAAGAATATTGTACTTAACAGAAAAGGCTGCACCTCAATTACCTCCCTCCTTCGTCAGGAGGTAAACTTGATGGAAAGTTTTGGCTTGGCATTGTCTTTTGGAGCTAATCAGTAAGAACGGTTTAACCATATAGACCTGAACTGGTTATCCCAGAACCTTGTTTTTCGGCGTGGTGACCTGGAATTCCTTTAGGTAGAACGGCTCAAAATATGCCACGTCGACAAATTGCTTGTTTTTAAATGCTCTCTCGGCCAATTGTATCATGTCCGTAGCCAAGGGAACAATATTTTCTAAAAATAGTGCATTGGAGTGGGTGAGTACGGTTTTGCATTTCGCGGCGCCATTTCCAAAAAAATAAACCGGCTGCTTCTCAAGGGTTTCAGAAAACGATGTTTCCGTAATGATATTGGCAGAAACCCCCTCGACCGGTTCTCCTTTTGCGTTGTAAAAGGCAGAATAAACTTCCATGCGCCGGGCATCGATCATTGGACAGAAGAGCGCCTTGCTGTTATCTGCAATAGCTTTCAAGGCTTGGGATGCCATGGTTTCGAGGGTGCTCACGGCAATCAATGGGATTCCCCACCCGTAGCAAAGCCCCTTGGCGGTAGAGACCCCAATCCGCAAACCGGTATATGAGCCGGGTCCACTGCTTACTGCCACGGCATCAGGTTTTTTTCCGGTCGTTTTCAACGCTTCTTCAATAAAGCTGCTTAGCAGGGCTGCATGGTTCATGCCATCGGCATTGGATTTAATGAACAGGCATGACCCATTTTCGCTCAGTGCTACTGAACAGACATTGGTTGAAGTTTCGATATGGAGAATAATCATAAAATGAATAAATAATCCCTAGCCCCTAAAGGGAATAGTTTTGCTAGTAATTTCAATCTTGCAAAATTACTCAATTTTATTGGTTGAGAATAATAAGGTTAGCTATAAAAACAAACTTTTCCAAAGTTCAGGACTTTGGAAAAGTTGAAGAATCAGGTTTATAAAACCTTGAGTGACTACAATTAAAATTTATTTTACTTTTACTTTCAGGGGTGATTTTGTTTTGGCAGCAAAATCATTTACCGCCTTGAACCAATCGGCATCGGTCGGGAAATTGCATTTGTTCCAGCCTGCGCCAAAATAATAGGTCATGCTTGTGCCGGGGCTGTAGTTTGTGAGGATAAAAGCGTGGTTGTTCTTTTTCACCACTTTTTTACCCGGGGCAACCACCCCTACATAATTCCTTCCACAAGGTTCTTTTGCGAGTTCGGTGAAAGCATTTTCGGCATAGCAAAGTATCCCGTTTTCTGGTTCCTGCCGAATTGTTCCTTTGCCATCGTGCAGGAAAATACCGGTGGCCAGTTGCATTTCCCGGGTCAAACCGTCGTAGGAAACCACTGCCTTGTTGAGCAATGAACCTGCACAGGCGGTGACAACATACGTTTCCTTGTAAGAGCTACCACCTGCATCAAACTTGTTGTATGTAAGTTTGAACTTTGTGCGGAGCGGACCGTTTTCGAGTACTTCGTAGCTGTCGAAATGGTTGCCCACCCACAGCGAATCGTCGGCGTAAGGTGCAACACCTCCGCAGCCGAGTGCGTGCCCCACCTTGTAGAAATCCATTCCATTGCCATGGTCTATATGATACGACTTGCCGTTTTGGAGTTCATCGCGGTAACGTTGGTCGATTATTAGTTCGCTTGTACATTTCGACCAGAAATCAACACCATTGCTCGGGTTTTCCTTTGCCAGCGCCGGACCGTACATGCGGTAGGCCGCAAAGTCGTTTTCCCATGCAAAATCGTCCTTCCGTTCCGGTACAAAACGCCCGAATGTTTTGGCTTTTACAGGCGCGGGAGTTCCGTCCTTAATCCAATAAGTGGCTTTCGATTTTGCTTTGACATCGGCCTGGAACAGGAAACCAGCCACTTCTTTTTTGCTATTGTAAACGAGTTGATAACCAACCTCTTCCCCGTTATTGTCCTTGAGGACAAAGGTGTTGGCCGGTTTGTATACCACCTCGACCAACTCACCTTTCCTGCCAAGGGAAGTGGAATTCGTTACAGTAACTGATTTCTGTGAAAAAATTCCGACTGACAGTAGCAGAGGAATGAATAATAAAATGCTCCTCTTCATGATTTGCTAGTTGTTGATTGTTAATTACTTCGGTTGTTTTCCGATATACGCCAAGATTCCGCCATCGACGTACAGCACGTGTCCGTTGACGAAGTTCGAAGCATCCGAAGCAAGGAACACGGCCGGTCCCATCAAGTCTTCGGGGGTTCCCCAGCGTGCGGCAGGGGTTTTGGCAATAATGAACTGGTCGAACGGATGGCGTGAACCATCGGCCTGGAGCTCGCGCAACGGCGCGGTTTGCGGAGTGGCAATGTAGCCCGGACCCAGGCCGTTGCATTGGATATTGTATTCGCCATATTCCGAAGCAATGTTTTTGGTCAGCATTTTCAGGCCGCCTTTGGCAGCTGCATAAGCCGAAACTGTTTCGCGTCCCAGTTCGCTCATCATCGAGCAGATGTTGATGATTTTGCCGTGGCCTTTTTTCAACATGCCGGGTATCACGGCTTTCGAAACAATGAACGGGCCATTGAGGTCGATGTCGATTACCTGGCGGAATTCAGCAGCCGACATTTCAATCATGGGAATGCGCTTGATGATACCGGCATTATTCACCAGGATATCGATAATCCCCACTTCTTTTTCGATTTGTGCAACCACTGCGTTAATCTGCTCTTCGTTGGTTACATCGGCTACATAACCATGTGCTTTAATGCCATCGGCTGCATACGCTGCCAATCCTTTGTCTACCATTTCCTGGTTGATATCGTTGAATACTATCGTAGCGCCTGCCTTTGCAAAACCGCTGGCAATAGCATAACCGATTCCATAGGCCGCACCTGTTACCAGTGCGATTTTTCCTGTCAAATCAAATTGGTTCATAATTAATTGCTTTAATTGCCCCTGTCCTTATTGTCGCCAGGGTGTTTTTATGTTTAATATTGAAGCTAATAGTAATTTCAAGTTCCCTTTAGGAGATTCCTTATCTTAAATCGGTATGTTTGTAGAAGTCCTGGTCGCTGTAGTCGAGGTTTTCGCCGGCCATTCCCCAGATAAATGTGTAATTGCTGGTGGCAGCAGCCGAGTGGATGGACCATTCGGG
>DATGXD010000129.1:0-3139 GCA_035299105.1 Paludibacter sp.
TGCCCTGGGTGCGCTAAAAGCTGAAAACGATGACGAAGCAACCGGTATCGAGATTGTGAAACGCGCGATTGAAGAACCACTTCGCCAGATTGTGGCTAATGCCGGAAAAGAAGGCGCCGTGGTTGTACAGAAAGTACGCGAAGGCAAAGGCGACTTCGGTTACAATGCCCGCACCGACAAATATGAAAACTTCTTTGCCGCAGGCGTGGTCGACCCAGCAAAGGTATGCCGCGTGGCGCTTGAAAATGCCGCTTCTATTGCCGGCATGTTCCTGACTACCGAATGTGTGATTACCGAAAAGAAAGAAGACCACCCGGCACCGCAAATGCCAATGGGCGGTGGAATGGGCGGAATGATGTAATTGAACAACACTTCATTCACTCCATATAATTTCAAGAAATCTCCGGCAGGGAAAAACTGACCGGGGATTTTTTTTACCCCTAACCCCTAAAGGGAAAGTAAGTTAGTATTGAAAAGTGGAAGTGGTTTAATGGAAAATCCCCCATGTTAACCACAAAATATTAATGAATATCATTGCTGGCTTTGATTCGCAAGTAAATGTCATTATCTTTGCAAAAAAAAGCAAGATATGAATCCTGTAGAATATTTCCCCTTGGTAAATGAAGAAGGCATGGTGATTGGCAAGGCCACCAGGCAGGAATGCCATTCAGGGACGTTCTGGTTGCATCCGGTTGTACATTTGCATGTATTCAACCGGGCAGGGGAACTCTACCTGCAAAAAAGAGCCATGACCAAGGACGTCCAACCCGGAAAATGGGACACATCGGTTGGCGGACACGTGGATTACGGAGAAGAAATAGAAATAGCGCTCCACAGGGAAGTTCGCGAGGAACTAGGTATTAAAGGGATAGAGCCGATGTTCCTGGTCCGGTACAAAATGGTTTCGGACATCGAGGCCGAACTGGTCCACTCCTATTACATTGTGTACGATGGAATCCCGACCCCGGATCCCGTTGAAATATCCGAAGGCCGGTTTTGGAAAATTTCCGAGATTGAAGAATCGATTGGGAAAAACATTTTCACCCCAAACTTCGAACAAGAATGGGAGAAAGTCAGGGGAATAGTAGGTTAGCGTGGGTTCGGGACAAGACAAACCCGCCAAAACCTATAGAAATGGACATTGGAATCCCGAAGGGATTAATTTTCAATAACCACGGGTTGCACCCGTGGTTAATCACATTCAAGTCCATCGGACTTATATAAAAAGCACAGGGAATCTTATATCGAACCCACATCGGGTTAGTGGTAAATTTGTCAATTGTGAATGAATTAAAAACATCCGTACGCTTGTTGTTCCGCGAAGTTTTCGTCTTTTTCAAAAGCGACTTCCACATCCTGTCCTATTGCTATGTATTCACATTCATTCTCCTGGGCGTTATCATCAATTACCAGACTGGTTTTTATCAGAATGTCATGCGGAACTCATATTTCACCGGCGATTCGGTCTGGATGTTCCCGCTGTTTTATTCCCTCATGTATTTTGCGGCAATTATCCCGGCATTGTTGCTGCAGAAAGACCAGCGCTTACTCAGGAACAGGAAATTTTACATTAAAAGTCTTTTTATCATCATCCTCTACGGTGTTTCAATCGGATATTACGGTTATGCCGGTTGGACATTCAATTCATTGCCAGGCGAGGAAAAGATGTTCGCTTTCAAAATCATTTCCCAGCTGAAAGGCTCTGCATTTTTCATTGCACCCGTTTACCTGCTGAAAGTCTCGTACGACAAGCATGTCGAAGGAATTTACGGACTGGGCAGCAACACGAAACACATTCCCGCCTACCTCGTCCTGTTCCTGGCCTTACTGCCTTTCATAATTGGAATATCCTTCACCCCCGATTTCCGCCATGCTTACCCGCAGTTCCATCCCTGGCGCTTTGGTGAAGTTTTTGGCATGCCGCTGTGGCTGAACACCTTTTTGTATGAAATAACCTACGGTATCGATTTCCTGAAAACCGAATTGATTTTCCGCGGGTTGCTCGTTATCGGCATGGCCAAAATCATGGGTAAAAAAAGCGTGCTTCCGATGGCAGCCATGTATGTTGCCATCCACTTCGGGAAACCGCTTGGCGAAACTTTATCTTCCATATTCGGTGGATATATCCTCGGAGCATTAGCCTACCAGACCCGCCATATCTGGGGTGGGGTCATTGTTCACATTTGCATTGCCTTGTCGATGGAAATCATGGGGTTCGTGCAGTTCTATTTGTTGGGCAACAACCCCTAACCCGGCAACGGGGTGTATTGGAAATTGACCCCGATACTTGCAGCATCTATCATTCCACCAGTCCCCGATACATAATCCAACAAAAAATGGCCGCTTTCCTTAGCGACCATTCTTTTTATTTATCTGGCAATTGATTATTATTCCTCAACTGCTTCCAGTTCAATCATCAACGAATCTTTAGGAATCTTCACCCCTACCTCCACGTTTATTTTTTTAATACGGGCGGTAAATGGCATTTCAATCCTGTTTTGCATTTTCATGGCTTCGAGTATGAGCAAAGGCTCGCCTTCTTTCACTACTTCGCCTTCCTTTACAAATATATTCAAGATAGTACCCGGGATAATGGACTGGATTTCGTTGGGATTTGGATTCACCCAAGGTTTCCGAGCCAAGTATTTACGGGTCAACAGCGTTTTATATTTTCGTGCCGTAATGACAAAATCCACATATTCCTGTTTTTCTTCAGACATAATATTTATTTTTTACGCGTTATTATTTCAGTGTGCCGGCGTTAAAACCCTACACCACAACAGAATATGAGTATCAGAATGGAGGAACCCCATGTTTTTTAGCAGGGCGGTAATCATCCTTGTTTTTCGAAACTTCAAGCGCATGCAAAAGCAGTTCACGTGTTTCCATAGGTTCGATAACCGCATCGATATAGCCTTTTGAAGCCGCCACGTATGGGTTGGCAAATTTCTCGATATACTCGTGTACCTTCTGTTGGCGCATTGCATCCTCGTCTTCGGCCTCCATGATTTCCTTGCGGAAAATGATATTGGCGGCACCTTCAGGACCCATAACGGCAATTTCGGCGCTTGGCCACGCAAACATGAAGTCGGCGCCCAGGTGGCGTGAGTTCATGGCAATGTAGCCACCACCGTATGCT
>DATGXD010000130.1:0-9273 GCA_035299105.1 Paludibacter sp.
ATATTCGGGATGACAATAATAAACGGCATGGTTGAGAGCGAAGGCAAATTAACCGGGGGAACTATCCTGGACCCGGGCAACGGCAAAGTTTACCGGTGCAACATAAGCCTCGATGAATCCAATCCAGACAAATTGAATGTGCGCGGTTCGCTCGACAAAAACGGCTGGATTGGACGGTCTCAGACCTGGCTTCGGATGTAAGTTTGCAAAACCCGGGGGATGAAATATGCCAAATAATAAGTTAATAATTGCAAAAATAAGCAGAAATGGCGATAAACATGTTGTACAACATAAATTTTACCCTTACATTTGCACTGTGTTTTTCATGGTATTAGATTTAAGGTTAACTAAAAGATTGGGTTGTCGTGAGACAACCTTTCTTGTTTTAATGAAATCCCCCGCCGAAAATCCACCATTCCTGTTTTCCAACCCTTTTTCCACCTGAACAATAGCACTTTTCATTTGACCAACAATTTTTTTTATTACATATACGAATAATAATTCCCTGATATGCAAAAAATAATTTCATTCCCCCTATCGGTAATCGCCGGGTTCATGTTTTTCTTCTTGCTTACCATATTCCATCCCATACAGTTCGTTTGCCTGCGCCTTTTTGGTTACGAAGCCCACAAGCGCAGTGTGGATATCCTAAATTTTTTCCTTCTGGGCATTGTCTTTATCCTATTTTCCTATCCCAAAGCCGAGTTTCGTGCCAAGCTGCCCGAAGGGAAACCCCTGATATTGGTTGCCAACCACCAGAGCATTTTCGACATCATGCTGATTGGCTGGTTCTTGCGCAAATACCACCCAAAATATGTAAGCAAAATCGAATTGGGGCGCAACATTCCGAGTGTAAGCTTCAACCTCAAGCATGGCGGGTCGGTGCTTATCGACCGCAAAGACCCAAAGCAGGCACTTCCCGCCTTGAAACAAATGGGCGAATATATCCAGCAACACAACCGCTCGACAGTGATTTACCCCGAAGGCACACGGTCGCACAACGGCAAACCGGGGGCTTTTGCCCAGAATGGCCTCAAAATCTTATGCAAGTACGCACCCGACGCCTTGGTTGTGCCGTTGACTATCAACAACTCGTGGAAAATGTTCCGCTACGGTGGATTTCCTTTCGGTTTGGGCAACCGCCTTCAGTTAATTGTGCATGAACCCATGCCCGTGCGTGGCTCCGAGTTCAACTCCCTGTTCGAGTATACCGAAAAAACCGTGGTTGACGCTATCGTGCAACCCCAGAAGTAAAGGTTCGTGCCCCGGGAAACCCTGTATTTTCTTTCCCAACCCAATTGCAGATAAGTAAAACAAGTACTATATTTGCAACAACAATGAAACCAATCCAATAAAATGGCGAAGAAAATGTCAAACACAAAGAAAATGCTCATCGAAGTTGCACGCCAACTTTTTGCTGTTGACGGCAAAAAGGAAGTCACCATGAACGACATTGCCGAAGCTTCAAAAAAAGGAAGGAGAACGCTTTATACTTATTTCAACAACAAGGAAGACATATATAAAGCCGTGATTGACAAAGAGCTGGATTCTATCATCGAAAGGTTGGAAGTTGTGCAGAATGAAAAAACCGAACCCGATGTCAAGCTCACCACACACATAATGACCCACCTCGATGCGGTAAAGGATGTGGTTGACAGAAACGGCTCCCTGAAAGCCGACTTTTTCCATGACATTTACGAAGTTGAACGGAAACGGCGCAAAATCGACGTGAAAGAAATAGCCATGATCCGCGCCATCATCACCGAGGGAATCGAGAAGAACATTTTCAAAAGGATGGATGCCGACTTGTCTGCCATAATCATTTTTTACGCTATCAAGGGACTTGAAGTCCCCTATATCAGGCAAAACATCAGCTCGGAATTTGAAAACAACAAAGGCAGCATTGTCGAATTCGTGTTTATGGGAATAAAGAAAAAGCCGAATTGATATTTCACACGTTGGCTTCCCACAAGCCACCGGTTTATTTTACAGCTATTCCCGGCTTCCACCTCGCGGGTATCCCCATTGAATTGCCTTATCCCGCCGGGTATACACTTTTACTAAATCCCACTGTTTTCAACCGAAAACATTCACCACAAAAAAAAAAAGAAAAAATGGCATTTGTCAACAACACTCAAATCATACGCAGGGAATTAATGTGGAAACTGGTCAAAATGTTCCGGGCTGGCAACCTGGAATCTGAAATTGACCGGCTACCATTGATAATGTCGCCCAAAAACGCCCAGCCACGCGGAAGATGCTGCATCCACAAGGAAAGGGCCGTTTTAAAATACAAGATGCTACCCATACTTGGATACGGTGTAGATGAGGAAATAGATGAACTGACTCCCCTCTCGGAATATGCCCGAAATGCCATCAACAGGAAACTCACCCGGAAAAACATCCTCACAGTTGTGGACGAAGCCTGCACCGCTTGCGTTAAAACAAATTATGTTGTGACCAACTTGTGTAAAGGTTGCGTGGCACGGTCGTGCTTCATGAATTGCCCGAAAGATGCCATCGGCTTCACCGACAACGGGCAAGCGCACATCAACCCCGGCAAGTGTATCAACTGCGGCATTTGCAAGGAAGCCTGCCCCTATCATTCCATCGTGTACATTCCCATCCCTTGCGAAGAAGTATGCCCGGTGAAAGCAATCCAGAAAGATGAAAACGGCATTGAACATATCGACGAAAGCAAATGTATTTATTGTGGCAAATGCATAAACGCCTGCCCTTTTGGTTCGATATTCGAAGTATCACAGATTTTCGATGTGCTTTCGTCCATCGAGCGTGGCGAAAAACTGGTTGCACTGGTTGCACCATCCATCCAGTCGCAATTTAAAAACCCAATAGCAGGAATCGCCGAGGCCGTGTGCAAGATAGGATTTGCCGAAACTATCGAAGTTGCATACGGAGCCATGCGGACAACCGAGATTGAAGGTGCGGAACTGCGTGAAAAGCTCGAAAATGGCCAGCAAATCATGACCACCTCCTGTTGCCCGAGTTATGTGGAACTTGTAAACAAACACCTGACCGAAATGAAACCCTTTGTTTCGCACACGAAGTCGCCGATGTATTACACCGCCGAAATGGCGAAAGCCAAACATCCCGACGCAAAAATTGTTTTCATAGGCCCGTGCGTGGGCAAAAGAAAAGAGGTTGCCGACAACGAATTGGTTGATTATGTCCTGACTTTCGAAGAGCTCGACTCGTTGTTTACAGGCTTGTCAATCGAAATACAGGAAGTGGGAACCAATGCCAGTTGTGCGCCTATGTCCGGGCGGGGATATGCCAGGGCGGGGGGAGTTATTTCGGCAATTGCCCAAATGTATCCGCTTCTAGGGGTAAAACCGGTACAGGTGTCGAACCTGGACAAGAAGAACATCGGGTTGCTCAGGGCATATGCAAAAGGGAAAGCGCCTGGAAACTTCATTGAAGTCATGGCATGCGAAGGCGGGTGCATTTCAGGACCATGCAGTAAAGTGGATTACGCCCAGTCTCAAAAAACGTTTAAAATAGCGATGGGTGAAGAATAAGCCTGGCAACACAAAAGCACCGTAACTGCCGTTGCAATCCGCCTAGCCGGTGATTTAACCTAATTAATCTTTTTTAACCATTCTGGTTTGTTCGTAAATCACATCCTTCAGGTGGCAAGTGCATTCGCACTTGCCAGTTTCCAACAAGCCGCTCCGCTTCAGGAAGTCATATTCAATTTTAAAACTATCGGAAAAAATACCCGTATCAAGGTTGCCCTCAATCTGTTTTTGAGTCCACCATTTAGTCTGGTCGACATATTTGATATTGGGTTTTATAACCACCATTTGACAACTCACGAACAAAAACGCATACCGGTATTCATTTTTTGTTTCAATTGAGTAATTCGACAAATACATGTACCTGAAGTTGGCAAGACCATACCGGTCTACAGCTGTCCGGTCTACACATTGGTCGATATTTTCATCGAGCTTCACATGGTTCGAAATGGCCGTATCCCAAACCCCCGGCATGTCCGGGTCATTGCCTGCTATTTTCTGGAGCAATACCATGCCGTGGTCGATGAGCATTACACGCACAACCGGATGCTTGTATTTGTTTGTATCGTTCAGGCTTGTCAGGTTATGGATGCTGCCAATGATTTTCCCCTGGTCGCTCACAATCGGCCACCACTCTTCCTTCATTAAGTTCGACCTGGCAAACTGCACTCTTATTGTTTCAAAAAGCATAAGGATGCCAAGCAGGGAAGTGTAGCCGTACCGAATGGTGGAAGGTTCCAACGCGAAACGGGCATTGATACTGGCAACCGAAAGCAGCAAGATGTCCAACGCCAGTACCAATGCAAAAATCCAAACAGCCCGGTTCAGTTCGAGATAGTTGTTCGACATGGGTACCAGCCTGGGAACCAAACGCTGGAAGTACCTTTGCAAAGGTTCCCGGAAAACAACATGCAAAACCAAGCCGGTCAATACCACAATTTCAGCCAAGTTTGTTCGGAAAAAGCTGTTTTCGGGCAAAAAATATCCAAAACCAGTTAGCAATGTCGTGGTTACAAACAATAACACATAGTTCAAATGCCATTTGAAAAGTTGATTGTATGCCGCAAAAATATAAATTGCCAACACGATGGTAAAAGGGTACGCTATTTCGAGCGCCACTTGCATTCCATAAAATTCATTGATCACCAGGTATAGAACCAAAGGAAACAGATGAAGAACAGGATTAAAAAAAGATTCCCTTATTTGTTTTCTCAGATTACTCATAAAATATATATTAATCTCGAAACACTAACAAAATACCAGGGTTTTAGTTTTCTATTTTTCCGACAAAGTATAAATTTTTCTTAAAACGACAACATGCGGCTTACGTATTTCCCTATGATATCAAATTCGACATTCACTTTCGTGCCTTTTGTAATCTGCTGGAAATTAGTATGTTCGTAAGTATATGGTATGATGGCAACTTGGAAACTGTTGTCGGTTGGATTACACACCGTGAGGCTCACCCCGTTGACAGTGACAGAGCCTTTATCGACAGTCATGTAGCCCCGCTTAGCCATTTCCTTGTCAAAATCATACTCGAAAGTGAAATACCAGCTTCCATCGGCTTCCTCTACTTTGGTACAAACCGCAGTCTGGTCAACGTGCCCTTGGACAATATGACCATCAAGCCGGCCATTCATAACCATGCTACGCTCAAGGTTCACCTTGCTTCCCGGCACCAGCAAGCCCAAATTCGACCGGTCCAACGTTTCGCGGATTGCAGTCACCGTGTATGTATCTTCACTAATCGAAACCACCGTCAGGCACACACCGTTATGGGCTACGCTTTGGTCTATCGAAAGCTCGTTTGTAAACGAACACTTCACGGTGAGATGCAGGTTTTCCTTTTCTTTTTGTACCGCCACAACCTGGGCGGCTTCTTCGATAATTCCTGAAAACATTTTGTTTCTTTTATAATTTATAATTAATATTATTTAGTGATTTTAAAAAGGTTTCAGGAACGCTGAACACTTTTCACTCCTTTGACCTGGACAATTTTCTTAATAATCCCCTCAAGTTCGTTGGTATCGCTAACCATAATGGTGAGGTTTCCCTGGAAAAGCCCGGCATTGGAATCGATAGATATGGAACGCAAGGTAATATTCTTTTCTTTCGAAATCAAGGAAGTTATATTCGTTACAATACCAATATCGTCATGGCCGACAATATGCAATGTGATAGGGTATTGCGAGCCAGTAGATTTTCCATACCAGCGGGCTTTCACAATCCTGTAGCCAAACCGTGCTATCATTTGCGGTGCATTCGGACAGTCGGCCCGGTGGATTTTAATCCCCCCTCCTACTGCCACGAAACCAAAAACATCGTCGCCATAAATCGGGTTACAGCATTTTGCAAGTTTAAAATCCACTCCCTTGAGGTTCTGCCCGATAATTAAAACATCCTCCTTGCCCTGCGATTCGAGGGGTTGGATTTCCTTGGAAAATGTGTCCGCCCTGCGGAATTCACCCGGCTCCACTACCGGCTTGTCAAGATCGAGGTATGCATCCTTCACCACATGGATATCCAGTTTCTCATTGGCAATTTCCTGGTAGAAGTCGCTCACTGTCTTGTAGCCCTTTTTCTTGGCCAGGCGTGAAATTTTCCCGTCATCGAGGTCAATTTTCCAGTTCTTAAAACGCCGCACCAAGGTTTCGCGCCCCATCTCGGCATCTTTGAACTCTATTTCCTTTAACGCCTGCCTGATTTTGGTTTTGGCACGCGAGGTGGTCACCACCTTCAGCCACGAAGCATTCGGTTTCTGGGTAGGCGATGTAAGCACCTCAACCTGGTCGCCATTGTTCAAGACATACTTGATGGGCATATTCTTGCCATTCACCTTTGCCCCCACACATTTCGACCCGAGCCCGGTATGAATGGAAAAAGCGAAATCGAGCGCCGTGGCTCCCTTTGGCAATTTATGCAAGTCGCCATTGGGCGTAAATACGAACACCTCCTTGTCGTACAAGTTCAACTTGAATTCGTCCATGAAGTCAACCGCGTTCAATTCGGGATTCTCCAGGATTTCGCGGATGCTCCGGAGCCATTCGTCCATCCCCGATTCGCTTTTTATGCCCTTGTATTTCCAATGGGCGGCAAGTCCTTTTTCTGCAACTTCATCCATCCGGACAGTTCGGATCTGAACTTCCACCCATTTCCCCTCAGGACCCAGGACAGTGGTATGCAAACTTTCGTAACCATTTGATTTAGGGATAGAAAGCCAATCGCGCAACCGTTTCGGATTGGGCTGGTACATATCGGCCACAATAGAGTAAGCCTGCCAGCAAGCCGCTTTCTCCTTTTCGGGGGGCACATCGAAAATGATCCGGATGGCAAAAAGGTCGTATATGTTTTCAAAAGCCGTATTTTGCTTTTTTATTTTCGAATAAATGGAATGAATGGACTTGACACGCCCTTTTATTTCGAAACCATAACCCAACTCGTTGAGTTTCTCTTTCAAAGGCTCAATGAACGAGGCAATGAAACGGTCGCGCGAACGTTTGGTTTCGTTAAGCTTCTGGGCGATGTCGCGGTAAATCTCGCGGTTTGTATGTTTCAGCGAAAGGTCCTCCAATTCAGTTTTGATTGCATACAGACCCATCCTGTGGGCTAATGGAGCATAAAGGAAAGCTGCTTCGCGGGCTATATTCTGACGGTTTTCTTCCGGGAAACTATCGAGTGTACGCATGATTTGGAGATGCTCGGCAATAATAATGAGGATTACCCTCACATCTTCGGCGAAAGTCAGGAACAGCTTCCGGAAATTTTCAGTTTCGAGCGAGACTTTGCGTTCATACAGTTCCGAAACACGCAGCATCCCCTTAATGACAGGGGCAACCTGCGTTTTGAAAGCCTGTTCAATACCCTCAATAGTCATTATTTTCTTTTCGACCAATTCATGAAAAAGCACGCTTAGAACCGCGGCCTTCCCCAATCCAATCTCGTCAAGAATAATTTCTACAATTTCGAGTTTGTCGGAAATTGAACGGCCGGAAACAGTACCGGTCTCCGGGAATATTTCCACATATTTCT
Organism: Paludibacter sp.; assembly: GCA_035299105.1. Lineage (GTDB taxonomy): Bacteria > Bacteroidota > Bacteroidia > Bacteroidales > Paludibacteraceae > Paludibacter. The sequence goes on from DATGXD010000130.1 coordinate 7,569, forward strand.
TTACTATATGTTTCAACTCTTTCCGCTCCTGGCCGGAAAACAGATTTGGATGCGAACGCAACAATTTTCCATACCGGGCAGGAATCGAGGCTTTATGCGTAGGTTTCATAGGGCTAAATGTCATAAACGGATTTTTTCGACTTTCTGAATAAAGCCGGAAAGAATCCATTGAACCAATCCTTAATATTTTTGAAATACCTAAATAATTATGCAAAGATACGATACTAATTGAAGAAATTATGAAATCGCTTCTCAAAAAAAGAGGAAAATGGAATCAGAGAAATTTAATCGAAAAAAATCAATGCAAAACAAAGAAAAAGAACCGGAATGAAACAGTGTATTGAATTTCTTTCCTAAATTTGCAAGTTGAAATATCTGGACTGGAAGTTGGATACAAGGGGTGAACCGAACAACGACACCACAAACAAAACCAGTCCACATATAGTTCAACCCTGTGTTAGGAACAGGATTGAACTGATTACCAAACGATTGAAACTAATGGAAACCAAACCAGGCCTATTCAACAACACCCGATACAACCTATCCATTCGATTCGGTTCGGATGGATTTTCTTTATATATCCGCGACGAAAACGACCTGCTTGTTTCTTCGAAAAAAGTACAAGCTCCCTTGTTCACCATGCCGGAAGAGGCCATCGCCTTGCTGCTGGCAAAGGAAACTGAAACCAGGCCGGTAATTGATAGAATCAGGATTATTGCCGAAACGGACAATTACACATTTGTACCGGATATGGTTTTCAGGCCGGCCGACATGGAAAGCTTGTTGTATTTCCTGAAAAAACCCGAACCCGCCGAACAGGTCATGTATCAAGCAATTGCCAAATGGGGTGTGGTCAACGTTTTTTCATTGCCAAAAGCATTATACAAGGCTATTTTGAACACTTTTCCGGAAGCAAAAATCGAACACCACACGGGATATTTGTTAGACGGGAAAATCAAACCAAGAGCCGGAAGCAGCCTGCATATTTTTATAAGATCCAAAAACATGGATTGCATCGGAATTTCAAATGGGGACTTGATTTTGGCAAACAGTTTCCCGTTCGCCACTCCCGAAGATTTCGCATACCATGCGCTCAATATTTTCGAACAACTGTCGCTTGATATCGAAAAATGCCGCGTGTACCTGTACGACTCCGAAAGGGCAACTGAATACAGGTTCTTGCTTCAAAAGTTTATCAAGTCCTGCGAAACCGTGGACATCAACGATTAAACCGGAAAGCGGGGGAACAACAAGAACAAACAATCAACCCAAATATACAAATCAATATATTATGCGCATTGTAAGCGGGAAATTCAAGGGGAGAAGAATCGTTGTCCCGGGAAATATCACAGCAAGGCCTACGACCGATTTTGCCAAGGAAAGCCTCTTTAATGTTTTGAACAACCTTATCGATTTCGAGGGAATCGATGTGCTCGATTTATTTGCGGGGACGGGTGGAATCAGCCTCGAATTTGTCTCGAGAGGTTGCAGCAGTATTATCAGTGTCGAACAAAACGAAAAACACTGTAATTTTATCCGGAAAATCACTTCCGAATTGAAAATAAACAACCTCACTCTTGTAAAAACAGATGTTTTCAAATTCATATCCTCCTGCCACACACAGTTTGATATGATTTTTGCAGACCCTCCCTATGCGTTGGAACAGTTGAAAGATTTGCCCGACTTGATTTTTTCACACAAGTTG
>DATGXD010000131.1:0-5479 GCA_035299105.1 Paludibacter sp.
GTGAGGAATGCACCCGAAGCAATTAAAAGCTATGGCTTAAACAAATACCTGGTGCCGAACCTGAAATTCGACAGTGCCACCTCCGGGCTTGCCAAAACCGAGTTGCTTAAAAATATTTCGCTTACATCGGGGATGGTACAATCGGGCGAACGCATTATCGACCGGGGAGAGATTGTGACCCCAGCAACCTACCTGGTACTGAACTCACTCAAAATCGAACACGAAAAACGAAAATCATCCATCCAGCAATCGGGCATAGTGGTAATTGGTGAAGTTATTATCATTTTTTGCCTGACAAGTTTATTCTTCCTATACCTGTTCCTGTTCCGACCCAGGATTTTCGGCAATTTTTCGAACCTGCTGTTTATTTCGCTGCTCATAGTAGTGATAATCGCCATGGCCTCGTTTACCATACATTACCCGGCTTTGAACTACTACATGATTCCCTACGCATTGCTGCCCATCGTAGTCCGTGTTTTCTTCGATCCCCGGACGGCGCTTTTCGTGCACATCATCACCATCATGATTATTGCCTTTATTGTCGACAATCCTTTCCAGTTTGCCATACTCCAAATAACCATCGGCATGGTAGCTGTATCGAGCCTCAAGGACATGACACAGCGATCGCAGCTCGCACAGTCGGCCTTATATATATTCCTGAGCTATGTGTTCATGTACGTGGCCTTCCAACTAATTGCCGAAGGCGACATAAACCGGATCCACTGGTCCTTGCTGCTTTCATTCGGGATCAGCAGTGTTTTCCTGTTGTTCGCCTATGTGTTAATTTACCTGCTGGAAAAACTATTTGGCCTTATTTCAAGCATCACCTTGGTGGAGCTTACCAATATCAACAGTGACTTAATGATGCGGTTTGCCGAAGTGGCCCCGGGGACTTTCCAACACTGCCTGCAGGTATCGAGCCTGGCAACCGAAGCTGCAAAAAAAATCAATGCAAACAGCTTGCTGGTACGTACGGGAGCTTTATACCACGACATAGGGAAAATGAAGAATCCCGATTATTTCATTGAGAACCAACATGGCGGCAAAAACCCGTTAAATGAAATGCCTTTGGAAGATGCAGCAAAAATAATTATCAACCATGTTGCTGACGGGGTTCAGATAGCCAAAAAAAGCGGGCTTCCGGAACAAATCATCAATTTCATCAGGACACACCACGGATACAGCAAAGCCCGTTTCTTCTATAATTCGTTTATCCTGGCAAACCCGGGAGTGAAACCGGACGATGCGGCCTATACTTATCCGGGGCCGCTGCCCAACACGAAAGAGACTGCCATCCTGATGATGGCCGACTGCGTTGAAGCCCGGTCGCGAAGCCTCGGAATTTACACCGAAGACAGCATCAACGAAATGGTGGAAACCATTATTGATGGGCAGATTGCCGAAGGGCATTTCAAGGATGCACCCATTACTTTCCGCGATGTCGAAACTGTAAAGGCCGTTTTCAAGGAGAAAATCAAAAGCATTTTCCACACGCGGATTGTTTATCCCGATGTGAAGCCGGATATCAGCAAGCCATCTGTCGAGGGAAACCTTAGTTCCGAGTCAATATGAAGCTTAGCCCATCAAACTTCCACGGGGAATACCCCCTTGCAATATCCACTACGAGGAGGTCAAAAGGCATTTAAACCAAAGTTCAAGAAATATACCGTAACAGACAATCCACAAATAAGTTACAATGAAAATCAGGGTAAGCGGGCGAGGGTACGAAAACCTCAAGGAACGCTTGTCAATTATTCAACAAAAGCTCAGAAGCATTCCTCAAAGCCGCATCGGTTATCCCCTTTCCACTTAACATTTGAGCCAGTTCATTAATTCGTTCAGGCATGTCGAGGTACTGGATGTGGGTTTGGGTGTGGCTTCCGCTTTCATCCTTGTAAACCTTGAAATGCTGTGCACCCTTGGCTGCGATTTGCGGGAGGTGGGTGATGGTAATCACTTGCATGTCGGAACTCATGGCTTGCATGATTTCCCCCATCCGGTGGGCTATTTCGCCCGAAACCCCGGTATCAATTTCATCAAAAATTATGGTTGGCAAATCGGCTTTATGGGCTATCAAAGACTTTATTGACAGCATGACCCGCGAAACCTCGCCACCCGAAGCAATTTGAGAAACAGGTTGCAACGGACGGTTTTTATTGGCCGAAAACAAAAATTGCACTTCATCATTACCAGTTTCGGCAAACTCGCCGGGATGAGTGAGCGACACTTCGAACCGGATATTAGGCATACCGAGCCGGGTAAGCTGGTCGACCAGGTAATCCTCTATCGGCTTGCAGGCATTTTCCCGGCTTTGGGTCAATTTGGCAGCATTCGATTCTACTTCCGATGCGGACACAGCGATTTTGGATTTCAGCGCTTCCATATCTTCATCAAACGATTCGATTTGCTGCAATTGCCTGCCAAAATCTTCGCGGATATCAATGAGTTCCCGGATTGAGCTTACTTTGTATTTCTTCTGGAGAGTATAAAGTTCGCTCAAGCGATTACCCACCCACTCCAATCGCGCAGGGTTGAATTCTATGCGTTCTTCAAAAGCTGTTAGTTCCGATGCAATGTCTTTCAGTTCGACAAACGCAGAATGCAGCCGCTCGTGCCAGTCATTGTCCCTGGCAATATAAGCTTTGATTTTTGAAATCGCCCCGGTAGCTTCCTTCAATAGCGGTAGAACCATTTGTTCGGCCTCCAGCAATTGATTGGCTTTCAACAATTCAAGTTTAATCTCCTCCGCATGGCTCAATGTTTCGAGTTCTGCCTCCAGGTCTGCCTGTTCGTTTTCCAACAACTTTGCTTCTGCCAGCTGGTTGTATTGAAACTGCAAATAGTCAAGATCGGCGGTCTTTTTTTCCGCAGTTTTCTGCAACAGCCTCAATTCTGCAAGCTGGCTTCGCCATTGGTGATAAGCCGCGCTATAGTTTTTAACTATTTCCTGGTTATCGGCCACTGTATCGACCACATCAAGCTGGTAGCCCATATTCGAAAGCAACAGGTTCTCGTGCTGCGAGTGTATGTCAATCAGGCGCAAACTCAAGTCGCGGACAATATTCAGGCTTACGGGCGTATCGTTGATAAACGACCTTGATTTCCCCGAACTGGAAAGTTCCCTGCGTACAAGACAGGTGCTGCTTTCGTTGTCGAGGTTGTTTTGTTCGAAAAAACTATTCAAATGTTGGTAGGACGAAATATCGAATTCTGCTTCGATTACACATTTATCAGCATCCGCTTTAATGAATTTCGAATCGGCGCGTTGTCCCAGAATGAGCGAAAGCGCACCAAGGATAATGGATTTGCCCGCACCCGTTTCACCGGTGATAACCGTAAAACCAGATTCGAAATCAATTCTTAATTCAGCAATCAGCGCGTAATTCGATATGTAGAGCGATTTGAGCATAAGCTGTACGGGGATATAACTAATTAAATATTGCGTTAAGAAAAACCCATCATTTCAAGATTTTTTCGTAACGGGATATCTGGGCAGGATTAATATCCGATAGGATTTCAACTGCCAAAGCCTTTTCCTTTTCATTGGCTTTGGTGAAAATGCTAATCAGCTCATCGCTCTTGGCATCCAAAAATGAAGAAATGACAACAGCAGAAGGCCTGGCACGGTTAGCTTCGCGTAACTCGGGGAGTCCTGCGGCAATCCTGGCCCTGGCGTTCGATGCATTTATGGTCATTTCATCCATGCCAAACCTGTGGTATTCGTAAAAGAAATTGCGGTATTTCTTAAAGGCCTCATCCAGTAGGTTGTTGATTAACGCATAGCGGTTTTTGGAACTCTCAAAAGCTTTCCAACCCGCCAGGTTTGCACCTTGGGCCGCATTCACAATGCTTTCGGCCGCTTGGAAAGCCGATGTTCCACCGAGCCTCGAATATGAATCCATATCGTAACCAATGATAATGTAGGCATAATAAGCCATGACAGCGGTAAGATTCGAAGTCACAGCATTTTCATTCAATTCGAGCTGGTCGAATTCCTTGTAATTGAAAGTAAAATTATTATCCTTGAAGTTGAAAAGCGTACTATAATAAGTGGTGTTGTAAACCGGACGCCGCGACTGTACCTGTATTTCGGCCGTGAAAAAATCGGCCTCCACTTTTTTAACAACAATATTCATGGAGCATTCTATTTTTTCAGTATTCGAAAAAGTCAAGGATGTCCATTTCCGGTTATTCACAAATTCATTCAGCGACTTTTGCAGTGTGCTGAAAACCTGTTTGTTACTTCCCTGGATTTGATCCGAATTAATTTTTATGGTGCAATTCAGTTCCTGTGACATTCCATTTGCCGCCAAAAGCATGCAGGTTATAGCGATAATCCAATGTTTCATTTTCAATGGTAAGGAATTTTATTTGTTAATCAAACAGATAATTTCATTTACAATGTCGGCCGCCACGCCGATTTTCGATTTAAGCCCATACGATTTTTCCGAACCCGACCGGTGCAAGATGGTTATTTTGTTGGTGTCGTATCCAAATCCTGCATTTTCATCTTGCAACGAATTCAACACTATGAAATCCAGGTTTTTACGCTGCAACTTCAATTCGGCATTCCGATGTTCGTCCTGGGTCTCGAGGGCAAAGCCCACCAGGAACTGGTTTTCCCTTTTCTTGTTTCCCAAAGCTGCTGCAATATCCTGTGTTGGCTTCAGTTCCAGCGCCAGGTTTTCTGTTTTACGCTTCAACTTATTCGGGGCAGATTCAAGCGGGGTGAAATCTGCCACAGCTGCACACAAGATAGCGCCATCCATGGCATGGAAACGGCTCGTGGTTTCCTCGTACATTTCGGCTGCCGATTCCACATCCACCCGCACGATATTGGGATGCATGGCATCGAGCTTTACCGGACCGGCAACCAGGCAAACATCCGCACCCAGCGAAGCACAAACCTCCGCAAGGGCAAAGCCCATCTTTCCGGTAGAATAATTACCTACAAAACGTACCGGGTCTATCTTTTCGTATGTCGGGCCGGCGGTAACCAGAATATTCTTGCCCGCTAAAGGCTTGGGGGTAAAAAAATCGTCCAGGTGGCGCACAATATTTTCCGGTTCCTCCATCCTCCCCTTTCCTTCGAGCCCGCTGGCAAGTTCACCGGTGGCAGGTTCGATAATCCTGTTTCCATATGATTTCAGGATTTCAAGGTTGTGCTGCATGGACGGATGGCGGAACATATCCAAATCCATGGCGGGTGCGACAAAAACGGGGCATTTCGCCGACAAATACGTGGTCAACAACAAATTATCGGCCGCACCTGTTGCCATTTTACCTATGGTATTGGCGGTGGCAGGGGCAATCAGGTAGGCATCGGCCCATATTCCGAGATCAACATGGCTGTTCCAAGCGCCGTTTGTCGGATCGAAAAAATCAACAAGAATCGGGTTTTTAGACAGGGTGGCCAATGTCAGCGGTGTGATAAATTCTTTGGCAAGCGATGTCATTACCACCTTCACTTCGGCCTTTT
>DATGXD010000132.1:0-7233 GCA_035299105.1 Paludibacter sp.
CCAACACCATGCAAAAAGCGTTGAACCCGGTGATTGCCAAAAGCGAGGGTGCCGGCGACCGTGCCACCATGCTCAGGGCTTCGATGCTTGGCAGCAAAATATCGTTTTTCCTGCTTGTCGTGTTTTATGTGCCGGTGCTTATCGAAATGCCGTACATCTTCAAAATATGGCTCAAGGATGTCCCTGAATTTGCAGTTGTTTTCTGCCGGTTGCTGCTGCTACGGAACATGGTCGAACAATTTTATTCCACACTATCCAACTCCATTGCGGCAGTTGGCAACATCAAGCAATTCCAGATTTACTCGTCCGTATTGTTTATCCTGCCCTTGCTTGTTTCCTATTTGTTGTTCGCGTTCCACTACCCGCCATACGCATTGTACCTTACGTTCCTGCTGTTTTCGTTTCTGAGCTTCGGCGCGACCGTGTATTTTGCCAATAAGAACTGCAACCTGAATACCCCCTACTACATGAAACACATTGTGCTCAGGTGTCTGGCTAGCTTTGTTGCCATATTCTTAGTATCGGTCTTGCCGCTGTTTTTCATGGACTCCGGGATACCAAGGCTCATACTTGTTGGAGGAACCAGTTTGTTTGCATTTGCCCTGGCAGTGTGGAAAGTAGGATTCACTACCGGCGAACAACAGCGGGCCAAGCATCTTACGCGGGTCTTATACGGGAAGTTCCGGTTGATATTGTTATTATCGCCCAAGCCGGTGAACAATGAACCTGCATGACTTGATTAAAAAAGATTTGTTCAACATGTTGGAAAAGAAAAAAATATTGTGGTTGTGTTCGTATCCGCTGACGGAAGTTGGCCGGAAGTCGACGGGAACCTGGCTGAATTCCATGCTCGAAGCGCTCCTGGAACGAGATGAACTGGAAATGTACAACATTTCGTTTGGCAAGGTGAATGGATTTACCCGCATGGATTATAAAAACCTTACCCAATGGGTGGTTCCGCACGAAAGACCCGACAGGAAAGGGTTAGCTTCGCCCCGGACAATCGGCTTTGTACAAAAACTGGAAAAGGAAATCGGGCCGGATTTAATCCACGTTTGGGGAACTGAAAATACCTGGGGCATGCTGGTTGCACGCAAGCTGCTGCAAGCGCCCGCATTGCTCGACATCCAGGGAATTGTTTCGGAAATAGCCAAGGTGTACACGGGAGGACTTACGAACAAGGAACTTGTGCAGTGTATCGGACTGAAGGAAATATTGCTGCCTAACCGGTTCCTGTACTTCACCGCCAGGACATTTGCCAAGCGGGGAATTTTCGAAAAGTTCGTTATCCGGAATTTCCGGCATGTCTCAGTCCAATCGGAATGGGTAAAGTCACATATCGAGATCATTAACCCCGATTGCAGGATCATCCCCACGGGACTTCTCCTGAGGAAGGAGTTTTATGAATCGCGGGCGTGGAGCATAAGGGAGCCCGGCTACCCGGTCATTTTCACATCGAGTTCCGGGTCTATCCCTTACAAAGGCTTGCATGTGGCATTCAGGGCTTTAGCCGTACTGAAACGCAAATTCCCCACCATCCGCCTGCGGGTTGTTGGCAGCATCCACGACACGAATATCCGGTTCATGAAAAAAGGTTACTCGGCATGGCTCATGAGGGAAGCCCGTAAACTGGGCATTGCTGGTTCGGTAGAATGGCTGGGAGCGCTCGATGCCGCGGGTATCGTGGAACAACTGCAAGCATCGGATGTGGCCTTGGTCACTTCGTACATCGAATCGTATTGCCTGGCATTGGCCGAAGCCATGGTGGTGGGGGTGCCATCGGTTGCATCGTATGCCGGGGCCATCCCCGAACTCGGCAAACACAACGAATCGGTTCTATTTTTCCCGGTTGGCGATGCTGTAAGCTGTGCCAGCCAGGTTGAAAAAATACTGGTCGACCCCGGTTTGGCAACAACACTTTCGGGAAATGCACGGGCTACCGGGTTGGAACGGAACAACCGCGAAAGAATCGCAACCAGGCAAGTTCAGATTTACAACCAAGTGCTTGGGGACAAACTAAAAGCAAGCAGCACCGGTATTGGCAACCAAGCCTTTAGCACAAATATTAAAAAGCAAGTTGAATGATATGAGGGTACTTTGGATAACTAATATTCTTTTTCCGGATGTATGCAGCGAAATTGGCATCGAAGCGCCGGTTATTGGAGGCTGGATGCATGCCGGTGCCAGGTCGCTGCTGGATAGGAACAGCGAAACCCGCCTGGCTGTTGCAACTCTGTATGACGGGAAAGACATGAAAGTCTTTGACATTAAAGACATTACCTACTTCCTGATACCAAAAAACAAAAAAAGCCTGGAATACAACCACAGCCTGGATGCGTACTGGAAAAAGATAAACGCCCGCTTCAATCCGGAGATAGTCCACATCCACGGCACCGAATACCCGTTGGCGCTGTGCTATGTGCGGGTTTGTGGCAACAAGAACGTGGTGGTTTCCATACAAGGCATTGTAAGCGTAACCGAAAAATTTTATTTCGGCGGGATACCCAAACCAAAACTTATCCGGGACACCACGCTGCGCGACCTTATCCGGCGCGACACGGTCTTCGACCAACATGCCATTATGCAGAAACGGGGCTTTTACGAGGAAAAAACCATCCGGGCTATCGAACATGTCATTGGAAGGACTTCGTGGGACCGGATCCATATGCAGGCGCTCAACCCTTCGATTAACTACCACTTCTGCAACGAAACACTCCGGGAGGCCTTCTACCATCACACATGGGAATTAAGCAACTGCCAGCCACACAGCATTTTCATAACCCAAGGCTATTACCCGCTCAAGGGTTTGCACCAGTTGCTGCATGCCATGCCTCTTGTGACCCGCCGTTTCCCCGATGCGAAACTTTACATTGGAGGCGTCGACTTCATTACGAACAAAGGCATGAAAATAAATGGATATGGAAAATTTATCCGCACTTTAATAAAAAGATACGGGTTGGGAGGAAACATCTACTTCACCGGATTGTTATCGGAAGAAGAGATGTGCCGCCGTTACCTCGGTTCGCATGTGGTGGTCTGCCCGTCGTATATCGAAAACAGTTCGAACTCTATCGGGGAAGCCCAAATGCTGGGGGTACCTTGCGTGGCCTCGTATGTTGGAGGTATTTCCGACCTTATCACCGACCAGGTGTCGGGTCTTTTGTACCGGGTGGAAGAACACGAAATGCTTGCCGAGGCTGTTTGTACTGTTTTTTCGGATAACGAGCTGGCCTCCAGGCTGTCGGCAAATGGAAGGAAAGCCGCTTGGATACGCCACGACCGGGATACAAATGCAAGCCGGTTAGGCGCCATTTACCAGGAAATTCTTGGTTGGGAACAAGGGGCTGAATGCAAGCAGATTGAAACCACGGCAACTACAACAGAATGAAATTGCAACGGGCAAAGGTTTTTGGATTTTAGATATCGTTTAAAATATGGTCACCAAAAAGCAATTGTGGATAAACCTGATTTCGTTTTCGATACTGCCTGTCACGGTTTTTTCGGTGACTCCTTATCCTGCGCCATTCACCCAGGCCATTACCCTTTTGCAGAACACCACCATGTGGTGGATAATCAAGGCAACCATACTGTTTTTCCTTTTGTATTTCAACCGCCCGTTTTATGACACCAAGAACCGGGGAAACATGCGCGTTGTGCAGTTTTACCTGCTTTGGAATGTTGTAAGCTTCATTCATGGCCTGTTTGTAGCCGAAATCTACTGGGACTGGAAAGGATTGATAAACAACACAATGGCCTTAATGCTCCCACTCGTGGCTTTTACCGCCACCAACAAAATGCTCGTGCAGTCCATCCTGTCGTTCTATGTCAGGTACACGCTGCCGCTTACCGCCGTTTTCGTGTTTATTATCAGCACCGACGCACAAGGCTTTTACCTGGTGCCTGTCAGTTTCCTGATGCTGTTTTTCCCTGTGCTTACCAACCGTTGGAAGATGGTAGTGATGGCGTTCACGCTTTTCGTACTGTTGGTCGACCTCGATGCCCGAAGCAACGTGATCAAGTTCGGGGTGCCGTTCATACTCATCTTCGTTTATTATTTTAAAAAATATATTACGCCCAGGCTTATGGAAATCGTGCGGGTTGTGCTCATTGTGCTTCCTGTCATACTATTTGCATTGGGCGTTTCGGGCATTTTCAATGTGTTCCGGATGAACGAATACATTGGCGGGAAACAGGAAATTGTAAAAATGAACAACAAAGGGGAAGTAGAGGAAGTAAACCTGAAAGCCGACACCCGCACGTTTTTGTACGTCGAAGTCCTGTACAGCGCTAAAAAATTCGACATCTGGTGGTTTGGCCGGAGCCCCGCCCGGGGCAACCTGAGCGAAGAGTTCGGCAAGGAAGACGAAACCGGCAGGGGCGAACGCCTCACCAACGAAGTGGCCATACTCAATGTGTTCACCTGGACAGGCATTGTGGGGTTGGTCCTGTACCTGCTTGTGTTTTACCGGGCTTCGTTCCTAGCGGTCAACAGGTCGAACAACATTTTCAGCAAAACACTGGGGTTGTTCGTTGCATTCCGTTGGCTCTACAGTTGGGTGGAGGATGTGAACGACTTCTCGCTGAATTATTACATGCTGTGGATTATGATAGGGCTTTGCTTTTCGCGGAGTTTCAGGCACATGACCGACAAGGAAGTCGCAGCCTGGGTGCGCGGCATATTCAATTTCAACCGCCAGAAAATGACACGTGGCAAACCGGTTGAAGCCCGTACCGATGGACTGCCGGTAGAACTTGCCGAACGCAATTCATAATGTCCAATGCATAATTCAGTAACTTGTAACCTGCCCACAGCAGGCAGGCTCGTAACTTGTAACTTGTAACTTGCAACTTGTAACTTGTAACTTGTAACTTGTAACTTGTAACTAAAAAGAAGATGTACCAGATAAAAAAAATAGCTATACTGCTAACCTGCCACAACAGGAAAGGGAAAACAATCAATTGCCTGAAGTCGCTCTACAAGGCCGCCGGGTTTTCGAACGCTTCCATCCGGTTCGACATATTCCTGGTCGACGATGGGTCGACAGATGGCACATCGGAAGAAATTGCGGCGCTTTACCCCGATATAAACCTGATAAAAGGTTCGGGCAACCTGTTCTGGGCCGGTGGCATGAGGCTCGCCTGGGAAACCGCATTGAGCCGCAACGAGGATTATGATGCATTCCTCCTGCTGAACGACGATGTGGTGTTGATGGAAAATTTCCTCCAAAGCTTGTTGCACACCCACCTGTACTGCCTGAAACAATTCCATCAGCCCGGCATATATGTAAGCTCGACTATCGACCTGGAAACTCAAAAAATATCGTACGGGGGCGTTGTGGTCGACAAAAAAGGCATCCGCGTGAAAAAAAGCAACATCAAGCCGGGCGATGTGCCTGTCTCCTGCAACATGACAAACGCCAACATCCTGCTTGTAACCAAGTTTGTTGTAAATTCCATAGGCATCCTGGACCCCAACTACACGCACCAGTTTGCCGACTACGATTATTCGCTGGCAGCATCCCGGCTGGGGATTCCGGTGTTGGTATGCCCCGGCATTGGCGGCGCCTGCATCAACGACCACGGCAAAAGCTGGCTTTCGCCTAAGTCCACCCTGAAGCAGCGGATTGATTATTTGCACAGCCCTGTCGGGCTTGCCTACAAGGAGCAGTTGTATTACCTGAAAAAAAATTTCAGGTTGCAGTTCCCCTATTATTTTATCATGCTGTGGTTGAAAACCTTGTTCCCCACATTCTGGGAGAAGTTGAAGAAAGATGACCATTGAACAGCATCTCCCATTAGTACAGGAAAAGGATTATCTTGATTAGGAATCTGGCAATTATTACTAACACCAAAACCACCCTGGCTATGAAACTCGCTTATATCATTACGGCATACAAAGATGCCCCGCAATTGCTCAGGCTTGTCAAGTCCTTGGATTGCCAAGCCGATTTTTACTGTCATATCGACAAGAAAACGAATATCAGGCCATTCAAGAAGCTGCTGGACAACTATCCCAACGTGCATTTTGCAAAAAACAGGTATTTTGTGAATTGGGGAAGTTTTGCACAGGTGCTTTCCCAGAAGGAGCTAATGGGCATGGTCATAAACAGTGGGAAAAACTATGACAGGGTAATTTGCCTGAGCGGGCTCGATTACCCGATACTATCCAACCAACGGATTTTCGATTTTTTTGAAAAGAACCGCACGAAAGAGTTTATTTGTGGTGTGAATATTTCCGACCCGGTGAACAGCATGTTGCACGACAGGGTCAAGGTGTATCATTATTTCAGGGATATCAGGGTCAGGAGCGTCTACCTGAAAAAATTCTTTAGCGGGACATCGCGTATCATCATGAAAATGCTCCCATACCGCAAAACCGCAGGCACAAGCATTGGTGGTAAACCAGCCGATATTTACATGGGTTCCGATTACTGGGCGCTTACCTCCCCATGCGCCAGGTACGTTTTCGACACCATGCTCAATGAAAAAACGCTTATGAGGTATTTCAGGCATTCGTTTGTCCCGAGCGAAATGTGTGTCCAAACCATAGTGTTCAATTCCGGATTTGCCAACCAGGCTATAAAATCATCCGTCTACTGCGGACTACCCGCACTCACCCCCTTGCATTACATCGTGTATAGCAAAGAGATTAAAATATTCGATGAACTTGATTATGAAACACTCACAATCTGCGGGAAACTGTTTTTCAGGAAGGCGGTCACAGGCAAGTCGGATAAACTCATGGAACTTATAGACATATTCAGGTCCATGCAGGAAGATATTGTAATGAGAAACACACCGGAAGAAAGTCGGGATTCGGTTGTTCGAGGTAAATAATATTTTAATAATCAATAATTTACACACACTGGCAAAAAAAATGAAAAAGAAGCTATTGATATTTGAAAACGCCCTTGCCCCTTACCGGATCGACCTTTTCAACGGATTGAACAAAGTGTTCGACACCACGGTCTACTTCTTCCGGCGCAACATGCGCTACGACAAGTTCGACACCAAAATCCTGGAAAGCCAGCTCAACTTCAAACCCCGGTACCTCACCTTCGGGATAGAAGACCCATTCAGGGACCGCATGTACCGTTTCGGCTGCATTGCCAAGGTCCTGCAACACCGGCCCCAGATAGTCATCGGGCTCGAGTTCACCACCATGACGTTCTTCACAGCCCTCTTCTGCCGCCTGTTCATGCCCTCCACCAGGGTGTACACCATGTGCGACGA
>DATGXD010000133.1:0-19889 GCA_035299105.1 Paludibacter sp.
GGGCTACGTTCCCCAGGTAATCCTCTCGGGGCGCCACGTGAACAACAGCATAGCCCCCTTCATCGCCAACAAGCTGCTCAAGCTGATGATCCACAAGGGGCACACGGTGAAGTGCTCCAACGTGCTGATCCTGGGAATCACCTTCAAGGAAAACTGCCCCGACATACGCAACACCAAGGTGGTGGACATCTACCGCGAGCTGTGCGAGTTCGGTATCCACGTCGATGTGTGCGACCCTTGGGCCTCGCCAGGGGAGGTGGCGCATGAATATGGCATCCAGGTCATGGCCTCGCCCGACAAGGGGAAGAGGTACGATGGCGTGCTGCTGGCCGTGGCCCACGACCAGTTCAGGGAAATCGACTTCGAGCGGTACCATACCTCGGGTGCGGTGGTGTTCGATGCCAAGGCCGTTATAGACAGGCGCTGGGTGGATGGAAGGCTGTAGGAAAAAGCAACGTGCCAGATTGAAGAATTTGAATGTTCAGTCCTGGCTGCCTGTTGCTTGCGATGCTGTGCCTGCCGGAACTTTGAAATGAACTTGTTTTGGGTGAACAAAATCAGGGGTGTGGTAAACTACCACGTCCCTGATTTTTTTGGGCTCAATCGGAAAAGTTGTGTTAGGGCATTAAAATTTTTATTCCCCACAACTTTTTGGCTTGATTCGAAATTGCTTTGATTTTTGCTCACCGTTTTCTATGCAGTAGGTGAGATAGACATACCAGGACTTTGACAGGTCATTTCCACGACTGCAAAGTTTTGGTATTGTGAAAGAGTTCTTTTTTTTCATACAAGTAATGTTTTATGTACTGAGTTATGTACCGCAGCATTACCTGGACTTGGAGATTCTTGAAAATCAGAACGATATGAAGTAAGAAAAATGAATGTGCGCAGAATGAGACTCGAACTCACACACCGGAACCGGCACTACCCCCTCAAAGTAGCGTGTCTACCAATTTCACCATCTGCGCGAGAAGTTTATCATCCGTTGCCGGATTGGTGCCCAAAACAGGACTCGAACCTGCACAGCCTTGCGGCCACTAGTCCCTGAAACTAGCGTGTCTACCAATTTCACCATTTGGGCCTTGTAGACTTTTAAACTTCTCTTGTTGGGATTAAAAAAGCGAAACACATTAGTTTCGCTATTTGATTCTTTTTGAGCGAAAAACGGGACTCGAACCCGCGACCCCGACCTTGGCAAGGTCGTGCTCTACCAACTGAGCTATTTTCGCGATTTATGTTGACCATTTGAAACTTCCTTCCATCTCTTGTGAAATGTGCCCTGTCTGTTGAGTTGCTTTCAGCAAGGGGTTGTTTTTTCAAATGCAGTGCAAAGATAGTCGTTTTTTGAGAATTTGCAAACACTTCGGGTAAAAAAAATAATACATTTTATCCTGTAATTAGCATTTTTTTTTCAACGGTTTGTCTTGGTTCTTAAAAAAACGGACAGGTTTTTCTAAATTTCAATTCACGGGCTTGGGCAGATCAAGTTTTCCTATGCACTGTTCGAGGCTTTCTTCCCAGTGGGAAATGGAAATTCCATAGGTCGATTTTATTTTTGCCTTGTTCAGTACGCTATAGTGGGGGCGGGGGGTGCGTGTGGGAAAGTCTTTTGTTTCTATGGGTTGGACATTGCATGTAATGCCAGCCAGGCGGTGGATTGTCTTGGTGAAATCGTACCAGCTGCAAACCCCTTCGTTTGAATAATGGTATATGCCCGGTATGAAATTGTCGTGTGCAAGCAACTGGAGTATTGCTTCTGCCAGGTCGGCGGCATATGTTGGCGTTCCAACCTGGTCGAAAATGACATTCAAGGTGTCGCGTTCCGTACCAAGTTTTATCATGGTTTTCACAAAGTTGCTTCCAAATGTAGAATAGAGCCACGAAGTCCGGATAATAGCTGCCTTGCTGCATGTTTCCAAAAGTACCTGTTCTCCGGCTAATTTTGATTTTCCATAAACGGTGGCCGGGCAAACCGGTTGGTTTTCGGTGTAGGGAATGTGGTTGGTTCCATCGAAAACATAGTCGGTGGAAACATGTACCACTTTCAGGTTGTTCTCGTTAGCCACTTCACCTATGTTGCGAACCGCATCCCGGTTAATTCTATAGCATGATTCCGCATCATCTTCGGCTTTATCTACGGCTGTGTAAGCGGCACAATTCACTATCACGTTTACCTGGTTGGACTGTACATATCCCGATAGCGCCACTTTATCGCAAATGTTGAGTTCGGCGACATCAGTAAACAGGAAATTGAACCGAGGATGTTTCTTTGAAGCTTGCTGCATTTCGTTGCCAAGCTGGCCGTTGCTTCCGGTAATAAGTATGGTTGTCATGTGGTGGAATAATGTTGTAAAATTAAAACAAGTTTAGACGTTGCTTGTTCCAGGTATTTTCGTGGCATCCAGTGCTTGGTTAAAAATTCATTTCCGCATCCTTCAGTAGTGGATGTTTTTGGTCTTTTCCCGAAACAATGGCCCGTTCGCCTGGGATTTTCCAGTCAATAGCGAGAGCCGGGTCGTTGTACATGAGGCCCCGCTCCAGTTCCGGACTGTAGAAGTTATCGCATTTGTAAGCAAATACGGCCGTTTCGGATAACACGGAAAATCCGTGGGCAAAGCCTTGTGGGATAAGGAATTGCAAGTGGTTTTCCTCTGATAGTTCCACGCCGAACCATTGGCCGAAGGTAGGGGAGGAGCGGCGCAAGTCAACGGCCACATCCCAAACCTTGCCCTGGATGACCGAAACAAGTTTGGATTGGCTTTGCGGATTGAGTTGGTAATGCAGTCCGCGTATAACACCATACGATGATTTTGATTGGTTGTCCTGGCAAAAATGCTGGTTTATGCCAGCATTCCGGTAGTTCTTTTCGTTGTATGTTTCGCAGAAAAAGCCCCGCGCATCGGCAAATACACGAGGTTTTATGATAATAAGGTCCCTGATTGGGGTGTTGATAATTTCCATTTTTCCTTGCTGGTTAATTTTATAAACTACAAATTACTCACCAAATTCGTTTCGTTTGCAATCTTGATCAAATATTCACCGTAATGGTTTTTCCTGAGCGGGTCGGCCAGCTTGAGCAGTTGCTCGCGGTCGATATAGCCCGAACGGAATGCAATTTCTTCGAGGCAGGCAATTTTTAAACCTTGCCGGTTTTCGATGGTGGCAATAAAGTTCGAGGCTTCGAGGAGGCTGTCGTGCGTGCCGGTATCGAGCCATGCCATCCCGCGCCCCATCATTTTTAGGTTCAGCCGCCCTTCTTCCAGGTACAGCCGGTTTAAATCTGTTATTTCAAGTTCGCCCCGCTTGGATGGTTTCAGTCCTTTCGATTTTTTCACCACATCGTTGCTGTAGAAGTACAACCCTGTTACGGCATAGTTTGATTTTGGCTGCAACGGTTTTTCTTCGAGCGAAAGGACTTTGCCCGAAGCATCGAATTCGGCCACACCGTAGCGTTCGGGGTCGTTTACATAATAGCCGAAAACAATGGCTCCATCTTTCAGGCTGGCTGCTTCGCGCAGTGTGCGTGAAAAATCGAACCCATAAAAGATATTGTCGCCCAGAACCATGCATACATTGTCGCTGCCAATGAAATCCTCGCCAATGATAAATGCTTGTGCAAGTCCGTCGGGCGAAGGTTGCACGGCGTATTCCAGTTTGATGCCCAAGTCGGAGCCGTTTCCTAACAGGTTTTGGTACAGGTGAATATCTTGTGGTGTCGAAATGATGAGGATTTCGCGAATGCCCGCCAGCATCAATACCGATAGCGGGTAATAAATCATTGGTTTATCGTATACCGGTATGATTTGTTTGGAAATGCTCTTTGTGACTGGGTAAAGCCGGGTTCCCGAACCTCCGGCCAAGACGATGCCTTTCATGTTTTGTTTCTTTTTTTAAATGTGTGAACTTTAATATTTACAGCCTCAAAAATAAATATAAATTACCGAATAAGAAATTTTTTGGGATATTATTCTTCCAGGCTCAGTCCGCCTGTTTTGTACAATTGGTAATACCGGTTTAGAAGTACCATGAATTTGCTTATTTCTATTTGAGCCTCAGCGGTTTGTGGCGTTATGTCCGCTTTTTTCATTTTCAGTAGCATGAATCCGTACTGGAAATTGAATGAAACTTCTATGTCGCTTAAGTTTAAATCGTTTTGTTGTTTGCGTAATTGCGCCAGCAGGGGCAGGATGTGGTAGAATTTGGCATTGTACGCAGGCTCTTTGCCCGACTTCATTAGCAAGCCATGAAATTCGTTCAGTTCAATGATGATGTTTTTGTTCAGTTGCAGGTGCCCTTTGTTCTGCACGTTTTCGAGCCGCATCATTTCCACCAGGCTTTCGTACCACTCATGCAGCCTTTTACGTTCTTGCGGTTCGGCCGGGTATGTCGATACAATCCGTTCGTCGATAGCATCCATGTCTAGCCCGAACGCACGTAGCAAATCCTCTACCTGCCACATGTACAACAGGTATTCACAGATATTTTCTTTTTTCAGTTTGCTGGCTATAAACATGGAATCTTAATTTGTAATTTGTAATTCATATTTGAGAACCAAATAGGCCTGGAAGTGAATTGTGTTGATGAAATATTTTTACTAATCACTGCCAACAACTCTATACCCGCTATTTACTCAAAATCCCATTCTTCATCTTCGTCCACAAAAGTCGGTTCGGTGAAGTCATCGATATCCCGGCGGTCCTTTTTTGTGGGTCTGCCTGTGCCGCGGTCACGACCAGTTTGTCCGGCGAGTTTGGCAAGTTCGAGCAATTGAAGCTGGTCGGGGGCGGTAACATTCAGCATGAAGTCGGGAACCAGTTTGGCGCCCATCCTGTTTTCGGACAGTGCGAGTACCTTGAATGAAAAAACAACCGGGTTTTTGCGTATGGAAACAACATCGCCCACCTTGATGTTGCGTGATGGTTTGATTGCGACACCATCCATGCTTATTTTTCCTTTCTTGCAGGCTTCGGCGGCCAGTGTCCTTGTTTTAAACAGGCGGACGGCCCAAAGCCATTTGTCGATGCGTACTTCCGTTTTCATTTTCAGGTAGAATTAAGAGCCAAGATTTAGGGGTCTGGTAAATGCTTTCTACTTGCGTTGCCAAATTCGCGTAGTGATTGTTTTTTAGAACATCATCGCCTCGTCACATCGCTTTATTTCCCGTTGAATTTCGTCATGGTCAGTTGGGTGCCGGCCAGGCAAAAACTCTGTATGATTTCGATGCAGCATTCAGCACGTTCGGGAATGGCGGCTGCTTCTTCGGGCGACCATTTGCCAAGTACATATTGTATTTGGTGTCCTTTTGAAAAATCGCTCCCAATCCCAAACCTCAGGCGCGCGTAGTTGGAGTGACCCAGGATTTCCTGAATGTTTTTCAACCCGTTGTGGCCGGCATCCGAACCTTTTGGCTTCAACCGCAATGTCCCGAATGGCAGGGCCAGGTCGTCCACTATTACCAGCACGTTCTCGATGCTGATGTTTTCCTTCTGCATCCAGTAGCGGAGGGCGTTGCCACTCAGGTTCATGAATGTGGAAGGTTTCAGTAAAACCAGTGTCCGGCCTTTAATCCTGGTTTCGCAGGTTGAACCGTAACGGTTTTCTGTAAAAAAAACATTGGACGCTTTGGCAAAAGCGTCCAATATTGTGAATCCTATGTTGTGGCGGGTGTCCTGGTATTCGGTACCAATATTGCCCAGGCCGACAATTAAGTATTTCATTCTACGTGCAATTATTTGGCTGCGTTGGCAGCGGCACCACGGGCGGCTCTTGTTAATTTAACCTGGGCGACAACGGCGTTTTTAGCATTCAGAACTTCAAGTCCTTCCACGCTGACTTTAGCAACCTGGATTGTTTTTCCTAATCCAAGCGAAGTGACATCAATTGCAATGTTTTCGGGAATGTTGGTGTACATGCCTTTTACTTTCAGCTTGCGCATTTCAAGAGCCAGTTTACCCCCGGCTTTAACACCTTCGGCAAGTCCTTCGAGTTTAACAGGGATTTCAACAACAACCGGTTTGGTTTCACTTACTTCCATGAAGTCGATGTGAAGGATTTTGTCGGTTACCGGATGGAATTGTAACGCTTTCATGATGGATTTTGTTTTTTTACCCTCGATGTCAAGGTTCACGACAAATACTTCGGGGGAATAAACCAATTTGCGAACATCGCTGTTGGTTGTGGTGAAGTGTACATTGTCCTTTCCTCCATACAGTACGCATGGGATGTTTTCCGAAATTCTTTCGGCTTTCGTGGCTTTCTTGCCGAGTTCGGCCCTTACGGTTCCTTTTAATTCAAAAGTTTTCATTTGTAATTTTTTTGTGTTACTCAAAATTTAAGCGTTTTGTTTTTAAGTGATTAGTCGCTTAATTTCCCATCACACTTTCTTGTTTAAAAAAGTGGCGCAAAGGTAGTTCAAATTTTGCAATTGTGCAAGGGTTTTGCGATGCTTGAAATAAACAAAAGGGCGATTAAGCATGTAAGCGGGCAGTCCACCAACCGGAATCCGGCTGGAAATGCTTATTTTTGCGGGTGATTTTTCAATAAGACAAGTATGAACAATACCATTGATCGTATGACATCCTTCATTGTGATGGATGTGTTGGAGCGTGCCGGCGAATTGCAGCGCGAAGGTGCCGACGTCATCCACCTCGAAGTGGGTGAACCTGATTTCGACATGCCCGAGTGTATCGCCAAGGCTGTAATTGAAGCCCAGGCGGACGGGGCTACCCACTATACCCATTCGCTGGGAGACCCCCGGTTGCGCCAGGCTATCAGCGGGTTTTACCAAAGCGAATATGGTGTTGAGGTTGACCCTGGTTGTATTGTGGTGACTTCCGGTTCGTCGCCCGCCATCCTGATGGTTTTGATGTTGCTTTGCAACGCCGGCGATGAAGTCATTGTGTCCGACCCGGGTTATCCTTGTTACCGTAATTTTGCGTTGGCCTGCCATGCCGAGCCCGTGGCCGTGCCCTTGCATGCCGAATGCGGTTTCCAATATGATGTAAGGGGGATACGTGATAAAATCACAGGTAAAACGCGGGCCGTGTTTGTGAATTCCCCAATGAACCCTACCGGTACGCTGGTGAGCGATGAGGTGTACAAGGAGCTGGTGGAGCTTGGCATTCCTCTGATTTCGGACGAAATTTACCATGGGTTGGTTTATCAGGGCAGGGCTTCGAGCGTTCTTGAATTTACCGACAATGCCTTTGTGGTGAATGGGTTTTCGAAACGTTTTGCCATGACTGGTTTGCGCCTGGGTTACCTCATAGCCCCGAAGAAGTACATGCGGGCGCTGCAAGTAATCCAGCAAAACCTCTTTATTTGTGCCCCCAGTACAGCCCAAAAGGCAGGCATTGCCGCGTTGGCACAAGCGAGTCCCGATGTGGATTTGATGCGTTCCATATACAATGAACGGCGTTTGTACATTGTTGAAAGGTTGAAAAGAATGGGGTTTGTTATCCATGCCGAACCTCAGGGTGCTTTTTATGTTTTTTGTGATGCGCGGAAATTCACCTCCGATTCCTATAGGTTCGCTTTCGATGTGCTCGAGAAAGCACACGTGGGGATAACTCCCGGGGTTGATTTCGGTGCTTGTGGCGAAGGGTTTGTCCGTTTCTCGTATGCCAATTCCCTTGAAAATATCAGGGAAGGGATGGACAGGCTGGAATTGTATTTGGCTGGATTGAAGTCGGAAAGCGCCATTGGTAAGGTATAGGGTTGGAATTTAATTTGGAATTCCTGCGAAATTTATTCGCCGGCTGTATTAGTAATTAAAAAAAATGTATTATATTTGCGCGCTCAAAAAGAAGAGTCAAACAATTATTCACAATTTAAATTAGGGAGGAAACAAGCAATAGCTAAACAATTAACCATCAAGCCTCGAGTAGGTAAGGTAAAAGAGCAGCCCAATCGGATTAACGATAAAATCAAAGGGTTAAAAGAAGTTCGTCTGGTCGGCGATAATGTGGAACAGGGTATTTATTCGTTCGACGAAGCCATCCGCATAGCAGACCAACTCGAATTAGATTTGGTGGAAATATCGCCAAATGCGGTTCCGCCTGTTTGTAAAATTGTTGATTATCAAAAGTTTTTGTACCAAATTAAAAAACGTGAAAAAGAAGCTAAGGCCAAATCAGCCAAAGTTGTATTGAAAGAAATCCGTTTTGGACCGCAAACAGATGATCACGATTATAATTTTAAGCTGAAGCACGCACAGGAGTTTTTGAAAGAAGGCTGCAAGGTGAAGGCCTATGTGTTTTTCAAGGGTCGTTCCATTCTTTTCAAGGAGCAGGGAGAAGTATTGTTGCTTCGTTTTGCCAACGACCTGGAAGAATATGCCAAAGTAGACCAGCTCCCACAGTTGGAGGGTAAAAGGATGATTATCATGCTTTCGCCCCGTAAAACGAAGTAAGCGGCTAATAATTTCGGATTTATACAATTAAAATAAAGTAACAATGCCAAAAATGAAAACTAACTCCGGTGCCAAAAAAAGGTTTACCCTTACCGGAACAGGAAAGATTAAAAGAAAACATGCTTTTAAAAGACACATTCTGACAAAAAAGACAACCAAGCAAAAACGTAACCTGACTCATGCAGCCTTAGTTTGCAAGACTGATGTGAACAACGTGAAGGAAATGCTTTGTTTGAAATAACCAGACAGTCGTTTTAAATACATTTTTTCAAGTCAAAAAACAGAATGCCTTTAGCTTGAAGTTCGCTGCAATAGGCGACGCTAACATTCACAAATCATTTTTAAATTATGCCAAGATCAGTAAACCACGTTGCTTCACGTAACAGAAGAAAAAGAATTTTAAGCCTCACCAGAGGTTATATTGGCGGTCGCAAGAATGTTTGGACCGTAGCCAAGAACACTTGGGAAAAAGGGTTGCAGTATGCTTACCGTGACCGTAAAAACAAAAAGCGTAACTTCCGCGCCTTATGGATTCAGCGTATCAACGCTGCTGCGCGCCTCGAAGGTATGTCTTATTCGAAATTAATGGGTGCGCTTCACAAATCGGGTATTGAAATGAACCGTAAGGTATTGGCTGACTTGGCCATGAACCACCCCGAAGCTTTCAGCGCCATTGTAGCTAAAGCGAAAAACGCATAACAATTTGCAATTCAATTCTGGATTCGTCCAGATGAAAAATAAAGCCGCCGGATACAAAATCCGGCGGCTTTTTCATAGGTGGTAGTATGAAAAATGCGGGCAGATTTTATTTCTGCCCGCATTATTTTTTCATGCAACCCTGTGTGGGTTAAAGTTCCCAGGCTAATGCGCTGGCTCCTAAAATAGCTGCATCGGCTTCTTTTAGTTCGGAGAACAATAATTTGATTTTGCCTCTCCATAAAGGAAGTAAGTTGGCTTCCATGTTTTCGCGGATTGGTTTCATAATCAAATCGCCGGCTTTCGAAAGCCCGCCAAATAAAACAATCGCTTCGGGTGCGCTGAAGGCTACAAAATCGGCCAGGCTTTGCCCGAGGATTTTGCCTGTGTAAGCAAAAATTTCCTGTGCAATTTCATCGCCATCCATGGCTGCATCGAACACATCCTTGGATGTGATGCTGTCGAACGGAATATTGCGGAGTGAACTGGCCTTTGTAGTTGAGCTCAATATTTCGCGTGCTGAGCGTGCCACGCCTGTGGCCGAGCAGTAGGTCTCGAGGCAGCCATGTTTCCCGCAACCGCAAAGTCGGCCGTTTTCGCGGATTGCCGTGATGTGTCCCAGTTCGCCTGCAAATCCATCGTGGCCATAAACCAGTTTGCCGTCAATTATTATTCCGCTACCCACGCCGGTGCCGAGCGTAATCATAATGAAGTTTTTCATGCCACGGGCGGCGCCATACGTCATTTCGCCTATTGCAGCCGCATTGGCATCGTTCGTGAGCGCTGCCGGAATGCCGAACTTTTCGGACATAAGTTTGGCAAAAGGAACAACGCCTTTCCAAGGCAGGTTGGGGGCGAATTCGATATTGCCCGTATAGTAATTGCCGTTCGGAGCACCAATTCCGATCCCCTTGAATTTCTCAACGCCACCTGCCGACTCAATCAGCTTGATCATTTCATCGTACAAGTCCTGTATATACAAGTTCACATCCGTGTGCGTGCTGGTTTTAATCGCACTTTTCGAAATCACATTCCCGCGCGCATCCACCACCCCGAATACGGTGTTGGTGCCACCCATGTCCATTCCGATTACATAAGGTTTTTCCATTTTTTGATATCAGTTTAACTTATTAATGTGGTTATTGTGAAAATGAAAAAAGTTGACTTTATACTTATTTGCAAATAAGAAAACACTTGGTTTCCCAAAACAAGTTTAAAGCCAACTTTTATTTAGAATTTAATTATTCGACCGGAATATCTTTGTTTACATTTTTGCAACCGACTAATCCATAGAATAACAGGTATGCCAATGCTACAATGATAAGCCAGTAACTTGCCATGTATCCAAATGAGTCGGAAATAAATTGCTGGAGTACTGGTAATACGCCACCGCCTACAACCATCATCATGAAGATGCCGGATGCCTGGGCTGTATATTTGCCTAGTCCTTCGACGGCAAGGTTGAAGATTCCACCCCACATAACGGAAGTGCATAAACCGCAAAGAACCAGGAACAATGCGCTGAGTGGAACCTGTGACATGTTGAATCCATCTGTCACGCTATAGCCGGGCATTGAAACGGTAACCGTTTTTGGGATAATTATTGCTGATAAAACAAAAATAATGGCTGTAGCTGAAACCACAATAAGCTGGGTCCTGCTTGATACCCTGCCACTGATAGCACTACTTACAGAACGGCCAACCAACATGAGTAACCAATACATGGCGGCAATGGCACCTCCAATAGCGGCTCCGTTTGTCAGGATGCCTGCGCCTTTCTCACTTGCATCCGAAAGGTAGAAGTTCAATGTCCCGGGAATGCCAATTTCGACACCGACATATATAAATATACCAATAACCCCAAGCAAGGTGTGGCGGAAGCTCCATGGGCTGTGAGCGAATTTTTCATTCTTAACCCCACTCTTTTGTAAATGAGGTTCAGGTATTGAAACAAAAGAAATAATTAGGAAAGCTGTTACAAAAACTCCCATTGCAATAAACAATAGTGGGGCAACATCGGTCATGGTTGTTTGTACGGTAACTGTTCCGATCAATGCACCTACGAACAAAGGGGTTAATGTGCCTGACAATGAGTTGAGTGCACCACCTGTTTGAATAAGCTGGTTGCCTTTGTTGCCACCTCCGCCTAATAAATTAAGCATGGGGTTTACCACGGTGTTGAGCATGCAAACACAAAAACCGCAAATAAATGCGCCCAACAAATAAATGATGAAGTTTAATTTAATGGAGAACCCTCCGAATGCAAAGACAGCAGTTTCCGCTCCAATTTTACTCGAAAGGAATTGGGTGAATAAGCCTAACACACCTACCGCCATCGCAATGAGAGCCGTTTTCTTGTAACCGATTTTTACAAGCATGTTTCCTGCGGGGATACCCATGAATAGGTAGGCAAGGAAATTCATCATGTTCCCCATCATGCCTAATACGTTTGAGCCGGCATATTCGTTTCGCCAAATAGTGCCGAATGGCGCTGCGAGGTTAGTTACAAATGAAATCATTGCGAATAACGCAAACATTATTGCAATTGGCAATGCATAATTTTTTTTCTGATTCATGAAAAAATGATTTAAAGTTTATAATAGTTTGATCTGTTTCGGGGGCTAAAAGTACTAAATTTTATTGATTTGTAAGCTAATTGTGCGATATTTTATGCGGAATAAAACAAGGCGCTTGTTTATCAATTTATTATGTAACCTTTGGGAATTATTACTTAGAGGTTTTTGAATAAAAATTCACTCATTCGTGTATACAGATGCCTGCGGGTTTGTTTTCCGAGTATGCTGTGGTTCTTGTCGGTGTAAATCTGCATCTCGAATTGCTTGTTGGCTTCCACAAGTTTGCCGCTATACAGCATGGTGTTTTGCAGGTGGACATTGTCATCGGCCGAGCCATGGATCAATAGCAACCTCCCGTTCAAGTTAGCGGCACGTAATAGTGGGGAACTTTCATCATATCCCTTGAAGTTTTCCTGCGGACGTCGCATGAAGCGTTCGGTATAAGCCGTGTTATACAGATGCCAATCGGCCACCGGGGCTACTGCAATACCGGCCTTGAACACTTTTTCGCCCGTACTCATGGACATAAGGGCCATGTAACCTCCATAACTCCAGCCCCATATCCCTATGCGGTCTTTGTCGATGTAAGGTTGTTGCCCCAGATAGTTGGCCGTTTCGACCTGGTCCCTGGTTTCGAGGGTTCCAAGTTGCCTGTAGGTGCATTTCCTGAATTCCGAGCCACGGGCGCCGGTTCCCCGTCCATCGACACAGGCAACCACATAATTTTGAGTTGCAAGGTAATACTCCCAGTCTATCTTCCATTTGTCGAGTACTTCCTGGTGGTCGGGGCCGCTGTATTGCACCAGCAGCAGGGGATATTTCTTGCCGGGTTCGGGGTTCGAAGGTTTTACAATCCAGCCGTTCAGCGTGACGTTTTCGGTTGTTGTGAACGAGAAGAATTCCTTCTGTGGAAGGTTCAGTGCCTTGAATTGGGAAGCAATAGCATTGTTGTTGTTTATTTCCCTGACAAACAGACCCGTACTGCTTCGCAAGGTGTTTGTTCCGGGTGTTTCGGCCGAAGAATAGGAGTCGGCAAAACAGGTGAAGGTGGAGTTGAATGTTGCACTGTGGGTTCCTTTGCCATCGGTCAACCTTGTTTTCGTGCTTTTCGAATCGACCGAATATACATCCCGGCGCAAAGGCGAACTTTCTGCCGATTGGTAATACAGGATTTTTTTGTTTTCATCGTAGCCATATATATCCGTGATGTCCCATTTCCCTTTGGTTAACTGCTTTGCAATGGTTCCATTTGAATTGTACAGGTAAGCATGGCGGTATCCATCGCGTTCGCTTACACCGATAAAATGGAGGTTGTCGGAAATGAAATACGTGTGTTTGAAGTTTTCAAAATCCATGTAATACTTGTCTTCCTCGCTCAAGATGAGTTTGGAAAGCGTTGACCTCGGATTGGCAAAATACAGGTCGTACTTGTTCTGGTTCCGGTTGAGTCTGAAAATGGCCAGCTGGTCAACGGAACTTGTCCAGCGGATAAGCGGAATGTAGAAGTCCTGGTCTGGATTGGGCAGCTGCATGGTTTTTATGGATTTGTAAAATTCATCGTACACGCAGACACTCACTTTCGAGTTGTTTTCCCCTGCTTTCGGGTATTTGAACTTTTCAATTACCGGGTATAAGCTTATTTCATCATCGGCTACCTGTTTTTTGTTGAATGTCTGGAACGAAAATTCCGGTACGCTCGATTCATCGAACCTCACGAAGGCCAGCATTTTGCTGTCGGGGCTCCATTCGAAATACCGTGTCGATTCGAATTCCTCTTCGTACAGCCAATCGGGTGTCCCGTTTATGATACTGTTTTTCTGCCCATCTTTGGTAATGGGGATTTCGGTATTGAAGTCCAGTTTTTTCAGGTACAGGTTGTTTTCGCGGGCGAAGGCAATGTAGCGGCTGTCGGGCGAGAACAGGGGGGCTTCCTGCGGCCCGTTTTCCGACAAGGGTAGCAGTTCGTTGCGTTTCATTTCGTACACGTAATAATCGGCGGTGAAAGTTCGCCTGTACCGGTATTTTACATTGGTGTAGACCAACAGTTTTTTCTCGTTCGGGCTGAACTCGTATCCTGCAATGGATTTGATGGGGGCATCTTTCAGGCGGGAAATGCTGAAAACCGTATCGGCAAATACCCCGGTTTTGTAGTTGTACTTTACGACAGCTTTCCCGTTGAGCAATACCGTGTAATACTCTCCATCTTGCATTGAACGGGGGAGTTGTGGCGTTTGAACCCGGAATTTGCCATCGGTGATATCGTACAAAAGGTCGGCAAATGACAGTTGGGGGCACAGAAAGAGTAGGAAGAAGATGCCTGATCGTCTCATTTGATTGTGATTTGAATTTTAACTGGGATATTTGTATATCTTTGCAAGTGTTTTGCTGCTCGCCTGAAGCATTGGCCGGCTATTAAAATACTAAACCTGCAAAAGTAAGTCATTTTATTTTTTTATGTGGTCAAATCACGGAAAGTTTTCAATTAATTGACAAATTTGGCAGGGGTGCTGGCCGGCTGTTGTTTTTCAACTAAAATTATTGTGCAAATGAATTTAATCAAGGATATATTTTCGGGAGCCAAATCCAAACCGGGCATAGGATTGTGTCTGAGTGGGGGCGGGGCGCTGGGTTTTGCGCATATCGGGGTAATCAAGGCTCTCGAAGAACAAGGCATTGAACCTGGCTTTGTGGCAGGTTCGAGCATGGGGGCGGTGATAGGGGCCTTTTATGCGGCAGGATATTCGTCGGGCGACTTGTTGCAACTCATCAAGGACGATAAATTATATAAGATATCGAAGTTAATGTCTTTCCGGCCTTCGTTTTTTAAAACCGGCCTTTCGAACCATAACGTACTTTCATCGCTGCTCCACGAACTGATTCCGCACGATAGTTTTGACATGCTGCGCAGGAAATTGCAGATATGTGTGGTGAACCTGAATAAGGCCGAATGGCAACTTGTCGATTCGGGTAACCAGTTGAAAAAATGGGTGGTGGCTTCGGCGAGTATCCCGGGGGTTTTCGAAACGGTAAACGAGGATGGCATGTATTACGTGGATGGCGGATTGCTGAACAACATGCCCGCACAGGGAATAGCTGCTTGTTGCAAAAATATTATCGGGGTAGATGTTATACCCCATGTTGTCCCTTCGAAATTAAGCAAAGTCAGGGATACGCTGGCATACTCTGTCCGTGCCGTGGAGCATCAAAACTCGCAGGAAGGCCGCAGCTTGTGCGATTTTATTATCGAACCCAAAGCGATAGAGGAATTCCATGAATTCAGTTTCGATGCGTACCAGGCAATTTGCCAGTATGGCTACGATGCTGCCATTCAGTGCTTTGAAGAAAACCCCGCCATACTGAAACTTGGCAACATGCCGGTTGAATGAAGCTTGCGGGTTCAACCTGCCTGAGGCAACCTGACGGTGAAAGTTGTTCCGTGGTTCAGTTCGGTCGAAAAAGTGATGGTTCCGCCCGATAGCTCAACGATGTTTTTTGAAATGGCAAGGCCCAGACCCATTCCCGTGCTCTTGGTGGTGAAGTCGGGCATGAAAAGCTTATCGCGGATTTCGGGGCCAATCCCGCTTCCATTGTCTGATATGTTGATAATAACCTGGTTATCGATGGTCGACAACTTGATTTTGATTTCTCCCTCCCGCTCGGATGGAATGGCCTGGATTGCATTCTTCAACAGGTTGTTGAAAACCTGGACCAGCTGTTCAGGGTCGGCATATACAAACACGTTATCCTCATTGCCGCTGTATTCAATCCTGACCTGCTCGTTGTTGTTGACAAATAGCTGCACAACCGAAAATAGTTTTGCCGCAACGTCCACCTGTTCGAATTTAGCTTCGGGCATGCGGGCGAAGTTCGAAAACGTACCGGCTATCCGCGACAAGTTGTTTATTTGCTCCACCAGCATCGCTGTCGATTTGGCAAAGTAATCATCGAAGCCCGCATCATTCATTTTCTTTGTCCGTTGTAGTTGCTGGATAGTCAGCTTCATGGGTGTCAGCGGGTTGTTTATCTCGTGTGCTACCTGGCGCGCCATTGTTTTCCATGCCGATTCGCGTTCTGATTTTGCCAGCAGCCTGGCACTTTGTTCAAGTTCGCCCACGGTGCGGTTGTATTGCGACACCAATTGCCCGATTTCATCATTCAGCGTGTAGTCGATTTTCTCGTTACGTTGCCCAAGGCGCATTTCCCTGAGTTTATTTTCAATCATAATAAGTGGTGCCGAAAGTTGCTTGCCAATGAACAGGCTTAACAGTATGGCCAGTATGATGATAATCAGGTATATGTGGATAATTACCGACAGGAAGCTTTCAATCTCGCTCCTGATTTCGTCCTGGCTGAAGAACTGGGGGATAGCAATGTAACCAATCTGGAGGTAATCGCCGTTGTAGAAATCGGTGTAGCCTGTCAGGTAATCCAGCTTGCCAATGTGTTCGTACTGGTTAATGTTGGCATTGAGCGAAAAATAAGGCTTTGGTGAAATCCGGTTGCTTATCAGGCTCTTGTTGAAAATCAAAGGTTGTGAGCTGCCAATCAAAACTCCCTCGTTGTTGAATGCATGGATGTCTGTGTGGTAAATGTACGAAAGGTCCTGCAGATCGAAGTTCAGGTTTTGAGTGTTCATGGTGTTCAGGTCCTGGTTCCAGTAATACATGTCCTGCAAGGCTTTTTGAATGTATGTTTTTTTATTTTCAAGGTTTGCAATCTGTTCCTGCTGGTATTTTTTCTCAATGAAATTCACCGAAACATAAAATATGGATATAAAGCTGATAATCAGCAGTGATATGAATGCCAGTTGGAATTTGGCTGTCAGGCCGATCCGGTAATTCTTTTTTTTGCGGATAATGAAGAATGTGCGGACAATCAGCCAGCATAACGAAAAGTAGGCCAGGAAAGTATAAGCAAAGTAAAGCAAGTATTTTGCCGGGTCGTAAGGCGCCAGGTCGGTAATGATGATGGACGTGTTCGGGTTGGGCTTGTAAATGTAGTGTATATGGTTTTTATAATTAACTTTGAAAAATTCGGTCCTTTCCTTTGGAATCCAATTCTCGTTTGCAGCATATTCCATTTTGCCGGATGAGAACACCAGCCTGTGGTGTTCGTACTTTGCAATCCCGATATTTAATTGCCGTTGGATTTCGGGCGATGAAGCAATCAGCAGGTTCGGGAAACTGTAACTTTTGAAATTCCGGCGGGGATAAAATTCCATGTAGAAGAACAGCGAATCCCTGGTGTTCACAGCAACAGGGAATGCACCGATATACGACATGTTTTTCTCATTGGCGGGGACGCTGTAAAAATGCGTGTTTTTTATCCGGCTTCCGGCATCGGATATGAACTTCGAGTATTCCTGGTAAGTTTCCTGGCCTTTTGCGGCCACATTCAACCGCATTTCGTACTTGTTCCAGAATCCGCGCAGGTAGGTGTTGTTCAGGTATACATTGGCAATAGGAAGTGAATCGCCAATGGCAACAAGCCGCTTGATTTTCCGGTCTTTCAGCAATTTCAGGTCAAGCTCATCGAGCAGTATTTCGGCCATGCGGTCGTTTTCGGTGTTGCCATTGATGGAAATGTTCTGGGCGAGGATCCTGAATTTGTTGTACTTGCTTAAGTTGCTTATTGAAATCGAATTGCAAACCACAAAGGCGGTGAAAACCACCACCCACCAAAACATGTAGCTGTAGATGCTGCGGATTTTCCTTGTAGCCAGCGGCAGGTAGAACACCAGGCAGAATATGGGGAACCAGGTTGAAACACGGTTGGTGTCGTCCGGGCTAAGAATTGAACTCCCGGCATAAACCAGTATTGAAAAAAACAGGTCGATTAAAATCCTGTTCCGCAACGAAAAGTACTTGCCGGAGATGTTGTGGGTTTTGTAAAATAGCAATGCAAGTCCGATTCCCCAAAGAAGTACAAGGAAATGGATCCAGGTAATGAGGAACGAAAAATCCTTGAACTGGAGTATGCTCAGTTGGATGCTGGAATGGTAGACAAGCCCGCTTAACACATAATACACGCCGATAAAATAGGAAGCAAAAATCAACTGCAATGCCAGGCGGCTTTTCAGCGACTTCATGCCGGCGGTGTTCACATGGAAGTAAAACAGGTAAATTGTCGACAGGAAATAAATTGTGACAATGCTCAGGTGGACGATGGAGGCCAGGAAATGGTTCGACGCGTATTGGAACGGCGTGAAAAGCTTGTTCCAAAACAGCAGCGATGGGATGTTGAAGTAAACGCACAAGCCTGTGGCAATGCCCACCGACAAGGAAATAACCAGGAAAGTCCCCGTGTTGATATATTTTCGCCCGATAATGAAGGATGACCTTGCATACAAAATAAAAAACAGGATGCATGTTATTGCATACATTATGAGGCCAATGGCCGACCACAATTCGTTGTAAATGGGAATTGGGGGCGCCGACAAGCTAAAAAGGTAACCGCCTTCCGGGCTAAACACCGCCAGGCTGTCTGTTCTTTCCCCGGCTTGGATTTGGACTTGCTTGTCGGGTTTAAACCCTGGGCTGAAATTGTTTGTTAATTCGTCGTTTTCGTAAGGAAAATTGTTTTTGATGTTGATGATGGAAAGAATCCTGACCGAGTCGACTTTGGTTACCTTGTTGATGCAATGTGCGTTGGAAAGCAAACTGTACCGCCAGTTTGTGGTTGTGTCAGCCAACGGAACCTTGCTGATATCGAGGTGGTTGTCCGACCAGAAAATCAAATTGTTATGCTGGTCGAAGATATAATGGGAAATGTCGTCATTCCCAAAATGATAAAATGTTACCGAATCGACAGAAGTCCGGACGATGATGCTTTTCAGTTCATCCACTACTTTTTCGGCCTGTTTCTCCTTCTCGTTCAGTTCCGATTGGAATCCTTGTATGTCGACTGCTCTTCGGGCAGAAGCCTCATAGAAATAAGTGCAGACCCGCGCGGATACAAGGCTTGCCAGCATGAGGGCAAGCACAAGCCTCAGGCTGAAAGGGATATTCCGTGTTTTTCTGAAAACAACCATCTGATGCAATTTTATTACTCGTGGTGATAAGGTTCGCCTTTCAGTATCGTCATGGCGCGGTACAATTGTTCGGTGAAAATCAAGCGCACCATCTGGTGCGAAAACGTCATCGCCGAAAGCGAAACCAGGCCGTTAGCACGCTTGTACACGCGCGGCGAAAAGCCGAACGGACCGCCCACAACAAAAACCATGCGTTTGTGTGAAGCCAGCATTTTTTTTGAAATAAATTCAGCAAAACCGGTGGATGTGAATTGTTTCCCCTTGTCGTCGAGCAGCATCACTTCATCGCTGTTGTCCAATTGCTTCAAAATCAAGTCACCCTCTTTTTCAAGCTGTTCGGCTACCGGCAGGTTTTTTGTGTTTTTCAATTCAGGCACTACGGTTATTTCAAAGTGGATGTAAAATTTCAACCGGTTCTGGTATTCATCCTGAAGTTGGACGAGATGGTTGTTCGTCGTTTTTCCGACAGTTAATAAGGTGATTTTCATTTGTTTGAATTTTTACTCTTTTTGGCGTGTTATTTGCCAATTGAAAAAACAGTCAAAAAAATTTGGCTGCAACAGACTTAATAGTGTATTTTTGCAGCAAGAATGCATAATCAATGTGCAAATATGGGATATTTTAACGAGAAATCAGCCGGAATACCCCGATTTTGCAAAAAAAACTATTCAAAATGAAATCAATTAAATTAATTTTTGTCAGCATTTGCCTGTTTTGTGCCATTCCCATGTTAAATGCCCAGTCCGCCGAAGTGGCACCCGACATTATCGCAGCCCTTGACGAGGGAAACTCCAGCCAGCTTTCGGCATACCTGAATGCCAATGTCGAGTTGGTTATCGATAATAAAAACGATGTATTCAGCAAGCAACAGGCCAGCGGCATCATTGCCGATTTTTTCAGGAAAAATAGGGTGAACAGTTTCCAGCTGTTGCACAAAGGGAATAAAGATTCGGCCAGTTTCGCTATCGGCACACTAAAAACTTCAACCGGGAATTACCGCGTTTACGTATTGACCCGGAAAAATGAAATTCAGCAACTCCGTATAGAACCTTCAAATGACTAACGATTTCGAACAACTTATTAAACTTTGGTTCGCCGAGGACATTGGCGATGGCGACCACACCACACTTTCGTGTATTCCGGCTACTGCGAACGGAAAATCCCAACTGATTGTTAA
>DATGXD010000134.1:0-4720 GCA_035299105.1 Paludibacter sp.
TAATAAATTTCTGTAACTTCGTTGACTGTTAGCATAGGGCAGGATTATAGTTATCTATTTGTATTTAAGCACTATAAATATAATTCTTTTTCTTGTCTTATGCTAACTTTTTACCAGCTTTCTTATATCGAACTCACGTTATTTTAATGCTGAGATTTTTCGTTTGCGAGGAAATTATGTCCAAGCAATAAGTTTATATTCCGAAGCAATAAAGCTTGGCGATGGAATGCCCGAAAAATCAGTTGGCTATTTCAATTGTTTGAAAAACAGGGCGTTTTGCCATTCCAAACTCAAGAAATATCCGGAAGCCATAGCAGATTATTCTGCATACCTCAAATACAGGCTGGACGATAGCGTTGTTTATATAAACCGTGGAATTTGTTATTTAAATTCAGGAAATAAAAACAAAGCACTTGTTGATTTCAAAAAGGCCTTGGAATTGGGTAATAAAAACGCCCAAGTATATATTAATGGAATTTCGAAGTGACACCAGCCTCCCGGTTGTTGCCGTTCTGCTTGACTTCAAGGTTTTCCCATGTTTTAAAGGATAGGGTACTTCTAAAAACTCAAGAATCGAGGCTTGCGACAGAGGCAAAAACGGAGTTTACTGAAGTAAATGAGCATTTTTGCCTACCGAGCGTAACGATGAGTTTGGGGTTTTTTGGAGTGTCCGATGGTTTGATTAAAACCCGGCGTTAATATTTTCATTTCACACTATAAGACTTTTAGACTATCTTTGCAGCTGGTTATCAACAAGCGCCCGGAACTACAAATTTTTATCTATGAATTTTACTGATTTCAACCTCAACACGCCGCTGCTCAATGCCTTGGGCGACTTGAATATCAACCAACCCACCACCATCCAGGAAAAAGCATTCCCTGTCATCATGTCCGGCCGTGACGTGGTGGGGATTGCACAAACCGGAACCGGTAAAACCATTGCGTTTTTGCTCCCGTGCCTGCGCCAGTGGAAGTTCTCGAAGGAAAAGAACCCGTCCATCCTGGTGGTTGTGCCAACGCGCGAACTGGTGTTGCAGGTTGTAGAGGATGTGGAAAAACTAACCCGCTACATGAATGTCCGCGTGGCTGGAGTCTACGGGGGGGTGAACATGGTTCAGCAGTCGCCCCTGATCACAGCCGGATTGGATGTGTTGGTGGCAACACCGGGTCGCTTGCTCGATTTTGCCCTCAACGGGGTCTTGAAACTGAAATCGGTCAAACGCTTTATTATCGACGAGGTCGACGAAATGCTTAACTTGGGTTTTCGCCCCCAGCTCGTGCGCATTATCGATTTGCTTCCATCCAAACGCCAGAACCTGATGTTTTCGGCCACCATCACCGATGAACTGAAAACCTTCATAGCCGACTTTTTTGTCGAACCCCTTGAAATTGAGGCTGCACGTACCGGAACCCCGCTTGCCAATATCAAACAGGCAGGTATCAAAATCCCGAATTTCAACACGAAAATCAACCTGACCGAATTCCTGCTGAAAACAAACCCCGGCTTTTCAAAAGTACTCTTGTTTGTTTCCACAAAAAAGATGGCCGACGATGTGTTTGAACGCATGTCGGCTTTATTCCCCGATTCCATTGGCGTTATCCATTCCAACAAATCGCAGAACAACCGCTTCGAAAATCTCCGCCGGTTCAACGGGAATGCGTGCAGGATGCTCATTGCCACCGATTTGGTGGCTCGTGGCCTCGACTTCGAGGATGTGACGCATGTGGTGAACTTCGACATTCCCGAAGTGCCTGAAAATTACATGCACCGCATTGGGCGTACAGGCCGCGCCGACAAGAAAGGGGTTGCCATTTCGTTCATAGCCAAGGCGGATGCCGCAAACCGGAAGGGCATAGAGGAACTGATGGGCTGCAAAATCCCGTTGATGAAGATGCCCGAGGAAGTTGTTGTTTCCACCGAACTTACCGAGGACGAAATCCCGAAGGTGGTTATGAAGAACAGCTTGGTGGAAGTTCCCAAAAAACAGGAGGGTGGAGAAGCTTTCCACGAGAAATTAGCTAAAAACAAAAAAGTGAACATGAAAGTCCGGAGGGCTGAGGCCATGAAGATTAAATACAAAAAGCCTAAAACACGTGGGCAGAAAAAGAGATTGTCCTGACATTTCGTGGGAGCGGGGGAGGATTTAGAGGCCACAAAGCCATGGTTTGTAACTATTATCCGTTTCTTGGTGTCTTTCGTGCCTTGGGGCTTGTTGTTAAATGGAAGATTGCCAGAACTATGGCAACCCGTTTTGCATAAACCTTGATGATTAATAATTTAAGTTCTACTTAAATTCGTGGATCCTTTGTATCTTTGCACCGAAATTTCAAATGAAGAATGGAAAAAATTGGAGAAAGGATTAAACGGAAGCGCGAATCAAAGGCTATGCAGCTTAACGACCTGGCTAAAAAGGTCGGGATTACTTCAAGCGCACTTTCACAGATAGAAAGAGCCAAAACTTATCCCTCCATACTCACGCTCAAGCTTATTGCCCAGTGCCTGCAAACCACTGTTGGAGAACTGATTGGCGAAAACGAAGCAACCCTTAACGACCCGGTTTTCAGGAAAGAAGAAAATGTTATGATTTGTGAAAACGAATCGGGGGCTGAAATGTTTCTACTTTCACAGCACGACCTCAGCAAGCAGGTTGACCCCTTCTTGCTGCGTTTCCAGGAAAAATCGAACAGCACGGATTTGTTCAAAACGGTTTCGGGCTACCTGTATGCCTTCATGCTTTCGGGCGAAATCCAATTCGAACTCGACAGCAAAAGCTATGTGCTCCAGCCGGGCGACAGCATCTATTTCAATACAAAACGAAATTTCAGGTTCGAGAATATTTTTAAAGGTACCAGCGAAATATTGTGCGTGTTGCCTAATAACAAGTAATCCATTCCGGTTGCGACTTTAACTACAATGGGTCTCCCCGTGTTTTGGTGTTTATCTTTGATTCATTGATTTCTTCCATACAAAACAAACCCACATGAAAATTATTACCGAAGAATCGCTGGAAGAAGCCGCCAAATGCCTGCAAGAAGGCGGGTTGGTTGCCTTCCCTACCGAAACGGTGTATGGGCTTGGCGCAAACGCATTGGACCCATTGGCGGTGGCGAAGATTTTTGAGGCCAAGGAACGTCCGGCTTTCGACCCGCTGATTGTGCACATTGCATCGCTCGGACAGTTGGACGAATTGCTTGCCCAGCCGGTGAACCCGCTGGTGTTTGAACTGGCGGCGAAATTCTGGCCGGGTCCCCTTACCCTGGTTCAACCCAAATCGGCAATAGTCCCAGCGTTGGTAACTTCCGACCTTGATTCGGTGGCGGTGCGTATGCCTTCACACCCTGTTGCCTTGCGCTTGCTCCAATTGGCCGGAATCCCCGTGGCAGCGCCGAGCGCCAACAAGTTCGGCCAGCTTAGCCCCACCAGTTACAAGCATGTGGTGAAGCAGAATATGCCTGTCGACTATGTGGTTGCAGGCGATATACTCGACAAGGTGGTGGGTATCGAGTCCACCGTTGTTTCCATCGACAAGGATGTCTGCACCATTTTACGGCCGGGAGTGATAACTTCCGACGATTTAAAGCGTGCCATACCCGGCTTGGTTGTCCAGGTTCCCGGGGAAAATATCAAGCTGGCATCACCCGGATTGCTGAAAAGTCATTATTCGCCATTGAAGCCCTTGTATTTCAGGGATAAAAGCAGACATGTCTTGCCTGCAGGTTCGGGCCTGATTGTACATTCGGCCGAAAGTGGAAAGTTCAACGCGGAAAAAGTAATTTGCACTTCAAAAGACCACAACCTCCTGGAGATTGCCGCAAACTTGTTTGCTTCGTTGCACAGCATGGAAGAAGATCCCGATGTGAAGCAAATCTTTATCGAGCGCATAGAAGAAAAAGGTATCGGCATTGCCATTATGGACAGGCTGAAGAAAGCTACTTTCCAGTATAAGGCCGACCCCCAAATCTAAATTACCACAGTCCTGGCACCACCGGAGCGCGCTAACTCCGGTTCGGACCCTTTCTCACGCAAATATTGTTTTTTTCCCCCACGCAAAGCCGCCAAGGATATAAAAAGAAATGGCAAGGTTTGTATCCAACCTCCGCGCACCCCGCGCGCTTGGCGAGGGTTGTTTTCCCCGGGCCAACCAGGCCTCCCTGTATTTTTTACCGAAAAATATGTTGTAAAACACAAAAATTGAACTTTTTAAATTTGGATTGTTACGGTGTTTTTCCGTATGTTTGCAGCCGATTTTGACAAATAAAAGTTATAAAACAACCATTTTTAAGCTAAATTGCTGGTTTTGTGGCTTTTGTTTACAATCCCAACGGGTAACCCGCCTTTTTGGCCCCGTTATTTGCAGTTTTATAATTTTACGGTACCATGACAAGCTTAAACGGGGAACACGACACACTATTTAATACATAATTCGACAATGAAAGGAAAAAACCTTGCCCTGATTAT
This sequence comes from Paludibacter sp., assembly GCA_035299105.1. Taxonomy (GTDB): domain Bacteria; phylum Bacteroidota; class Bacteroidia; order Bacteroidales; family Paludibacteraceae; genus Paludibacter. Next base: position 4,460 of record DATGXD010000134.1, read on the forward strand.
TTCCCTGTGCGCCGGCATCTGCGGATGCGTTTCCCCTTTGCCTATGGCGACACGCTGTTCAGCCGCTTTGAAGGCGCGGGCGAATACTGCCACCTCCTGCCCCTGGCCGTGGAGGGGTACCCCTTCTTCGTCCAAGTTTGCAGTTTTGCATTCGGTGCATAGCGCAAGTCTGAGTGAAACGGAGACTTGTGCTGGTAATGTAGGGCAGTTTGTAACTGTGTGTTTATAATCAGTTGCAAACTGCTTTGGTTTCCAGTCCAG
>DATGXD010000135.1:0-7311 GCA_035299105.1 Paludibacter sp.
CGATACAGAACAATCCGGGAATGGAAGTCTGCAATTCATAATCCACCCAGACTCCACCCATGGTGTAGTGGATAGCGGGGTAAATCATCATCGGGGTTTTGTATGGGTTTTCGTCAACAATTTTTTCGTACATCTGGAAAAGGTTCCCGTAGCGGGCCCGAACCACGTTTTCGCCCAGGCGGTTGATGGCATCCGAGAAGTCGAGGTATACAGCCAAACCGGTGTTTCCTACGCCATAACCGGCATCACAACGTTCTTTGGCAGCACGCGAAGCCACATCGCGCGGAACGAGGTTACCGAAAGCCGGGTAACGGCGTTCGAGGTAGTAGTCGCGTTCGTCGTCGCTGAGGTCGGTGGCTTTTTTCTTACCGGCGCGGATTGCTTCGGCATCTTCCTTTTTCTTGGGCACCCAGATACGCCCGTCGTTACGGAGCGATTCGGACATCAAAGTCAGTTTCGACTGGAATTCGCCGTGAACCGGAATACAGGTCGGGTGAATCTGTGCGTAGGCAGGGTTTGCAAAGTAAGCGCCGCGCTTGTACATCTGGACGGCGGCCGAACCGTTCGAACCCATGGCATTGGTCGACAAGAAGAATGTGTTGCCATAACCACCGGTACCCACCACCACAGCATGGGCAAAGAAACGTTCGATTTCCCCTGTCACCAAGTTGCGGGCAATGATACCGCGGGCGCGGCCTTCGATAACAACCACATCGAGCATTTCGTAGCGCGAGAATAATTTCACCGTGCCTTTGCCAACCTGGCGGCTCAAAGCCGAATAAGCGCCAAGCAACAATTGCTGGCCTGTCTGGCCTTTGGCATAGAAAGTACGTGAAACCTGGGCGCCACCGAACGAACGGTTATCCAACAAGCCTCCATATTCGCGGGCAAAAGGAACTCCCTGTGCCACACACTGGTCGATAATGCTGTTCGAAACTTCGGCCAAACGGTAAACGTTGGCTTCGCGGGCACGGTAATCGCCCCCTTTGATAGTATCATAGAACAGGCGGTAAACCGAGTCACCATCGTTCTGGTAATTTTTTGCCGCATTGATACCACCCTGTGCCGCAATGGAGTGTGCGCGGCGCGGTGAATCCTGAATGCAGAAGTTAAGCACATTGAAGCCCATTTCGGCCATCGAGGCAGCAGCCGAAGCTCCGGCAAGCCCTGTTCCTACTACAATAATGTCGAGACGGCGTTTATTGGCCGGGTTCACCAGTTTTTGGTGCGCCTTGTAATTACTCCATTTTTCGGCTAATGGTCCCTGAGGAATTTTAGCATCTATCTTGATTGTTTCCGCCGAAGCAGATTCTTGTTTCTTTGCCATAATTTTTCTTTCTGTTTTTTATTCTGATACTAATTACGCCAGCAAGTAGTACACAGGAATGGAGATAAACAATAATATTACAATAGTAGAAAGTACATTCGAAACCGCCTTTACACGTGGCAACCATGTTTTGTTGTTCACGCCCAAAGTCTGTAAAGCGCTCCAAACGCCATGTGTCAGGTGAAACCAAAGTGCAACAAGCCATACAATGTAGATGGCACAATAAACCCAGTTGCTGAACAAGGTAGCCACCGCAACCGCAGGTTCAACTTCGGCATGTGCGCCCATTAGTTCCGAGAACTGCATCTTGAACCAGAACTGGTACAAGTGCAAGGCGAGGAAACCCGCCACAATCGTCCCCAGGACAAGCATATTCTGCGATGCCCAGGTCACGCTGTCCTGGTTCCTGGTCACCGCATATCCGCGGGGCCCGCGGGCGCGCATATTCAGGAACGACAAGTACAAAGCATAGAGAATGTGAATCACAAACCCGCCGGCCAGCACGCCTGTTCCAATCACAGCATACCAGTTTGTGCCTAAGAACCCGCTCATCGCGTTATAGGCATTCGGACAAACGATTACCAGAAAATTCACTGTACTGTGAAAAATCAAAAATAGTACAAGGAATACCCCTGTAACACTCATAATAACCTTTCTCCCAATAGAAGAATCAATTAACCACATAGTTTATTTATTTTAGTTTATAATAGTTTGCCGACCCGAGACACAGCCAGTGTGTCAATTATTTACAAAAGTGCAGTAGGTTCCTGAAAGTTGCACAAAATTAGTATTTTGATTTCGTTATAGCAAATTAATTACGGAAAAACTTCTTTAATTAATTCAACTCATTGGCGGTTATTTTTCCCCTTTCCAGCACGCAGCCATAGCCGACTGCAAGCAAGAAGCGAATATTCAGCATTATTTAGATTTGTAACAAATTCAATTCTGGAATTTAATAAACTTTTGAAGTATCTTTGCAGTCTCTTTACTCCCCGCCGGTTGAAGGGTATTTTTGCCTGGCGGGAAGTTTCACCAGTCATAGAAAATGAATTTTACTCCCGAAGTCTACAAGATTGCCGACCAACCCATGACCCCGTTCATCGACAAGGATGAAATATGGGGTTTTATCCACAACACCGTATCGACCCCGGAAAAAGTCAGGGAAGTTATCGCCAAATCGCTTTCGAAAAACAGGTTAAGCCTCGAGGAGGTCTCCGTACTTGTCAATGCAGACGACCCCGCACTGATTGAAGAGATAAAGGAAGGCGCACGGACATTGAAAAACAATATCTACGGCAACCGGATTGTGCTTTTCGCACCCCTTTACATCGGCAACAAATGCTCCAACAATTGCACCTACTGTGGATTCCGCTCGTCGAACCGGAAAGCGGTAAGGCAAACACTCGATGAAGCACAAATTGTAAAAGAAGTGGAAGCCCTCGAGGAAAACGGGCAAAAACGGTTGATCCTGGTTTACGGCGAACATGCACACTACACGCCCGAATACATTGCCCGCACGGCAAAAATTGCCTACAGCGTGAAAAAAGGCAATGGCGAAATCCGCCGCGTGAACATCAATGCCGCACCAATGGAAATAGATGGGTTCCGGACGGTGAAAGAAGCGGGTATCGGGACATTCCAGGTTTTCCAGGAAACATACCATCCCGAAGCTTACAAGGCATACCACCTGGCTGGCAAGAAAGCAGATTACGAATACAGGCTCACCTCGCTCGACCGGGCGCAGGAGGCCGGCCTCGACGATGTGGGAATCGGCGCTTTGTTCGGGCTGTACGATTGGCGTTTCGAGCTACTGGGGCTGGTGCGCCACACCAACCACCTGGAGGCCTGCTACAATGTGGGGCCGCACACCATTTCGTTCCCGCGGATTAAGGATGCATCGGGTCTGGACTTCGGCGACAAATATTTTGTCAGCGATGAAGATTTCGCCCGCCTGATTGCCATACTCCGCCTTGCAGTGCCTTACACCGGAATGATTCTGACAGCCCGCGAACCCGAAAAACTCCGGAACGAAATTATCCGCTACGGTGTTTCCCAAATCGATGGCGGGACAAAAATCGAATTGGGGAGTTATTCGAAAGACAAACAAGAAGAACAAAACCTTGACAAGGGACAGTTCAAAATCAATGATGACCGCTCACTGAACGAAATCATCGACGAGCTGCTCGAACAGGAAATGATTCCTTCGTTCTGCACCTCGTGCTACCGCCGCGGGCGCACGGGCGAACATTTCATGGAATTCTCCGTCCCTGGCTTCATCAAACGCTTCTGCACTCCAAACGCCATACTGACCATGGCCGAATATATCGAAGACTATGCGCCGGAACATACCGCAAACAAGGGATGGAAAGCCATTGAAAAAAATATCGAAACGATTGATGACGAAAAAACCAAGAAATCAGTACGGGAGAAAATTGAAAGAATAAAAGCGGGCGAAAGGGATTTATATTATTAGAACCAGGAACCAAGACTATCAAGACCTTGAATCCTGATTCTTGGCTCTTAAATTTTAAAAAACATGGGTAAAGGGAAAGACATCAAACCGCACATCGGCATATTTGGGCGCCGCAACAATGGTAAAAGTTCGTTTATCAACCTGCTTGTGGGGCAAGACCTGGCCATCGTGTCGAACCAGGCTGGAACCACCACCGACCCGGTGAGCAAGTCGGTGGAAATCTTCGGAATCGGACCGGCCATATTGGTCGACACCGCGGGGATTGACGACTCGGGCGAACTGGGCGAAAAACGCGTGAAGAAAACACTGGAGGTTATCAAAAAGGTGGATTGTGCCATCCTGCTGATTGCCAACAATCTTTTTGGCGAATTCGAAACCTCATTGATTCAAAAATTCGAACATTTTGACATTCCTTACCTGATTGTCCACAACAAGAGCGACCTTGAGGTAATAAACGAAAGAACTGTTGCGGAAATAGAGGCGCGCTCCCAAGCCAGCCATATCGGGTTCAGCACAGTGAATCCAACGAACACGGATGCATTAATCGAACTCGTAAAACAGACTATCCCACAAACCGCCTACCAAAAACCTTCGTTGTTTGCCGACCTGGTGAAACCAAAAGATGTGGTATTGCTAATCACACCCGTTGACAGCGAAGCACCCGATGGACGCATGATCCTCCCCCAGAACATGGCTATCCGCGATGTGCTCGACAACGATTGCATAACGGTGGTAGTGAAGGAAACCGAAATAGAAGACTTCATGAAGCTGGGCATCAAACCCGCATTGGCGGTTACCGACAGCCAGGCATTTGGATATGTATCGAAGTTGATACCCGACGATGTGCCACTCACCGGTTTCAGCGTGGTTTTTGCCCGTTTGAAAGGCGATTTCGAAAACTACCTGGAAGGCACACCCCATATTTCCGCCCTGCAGGATGGCGACAAGATATTAATCCTCGAGTCGTGCACCCACCAGGTGAGTTGCGACGACATCGGACGATTTAAAATCCCGGCCTGGCTGAAGAAATTCACCGGGAAGAACCTGGAATTCTCGTTTGTTTCGGGATTGTCCGACATAAAAAGTGATATCCGTGATTTTGCGCTGATTATCCAGTGCGGCGGCTGCATGGTAACCCGCAAACAACTGCACAGCAGGCTTAAACAGGCTGTGGATGCAGGTGTCCCGGTTACAAACTACGGGATGGCCATCGCATACATGCACGGCATTTTCGACCGGGCTACTGCGCCATTCAGGAAACTGATGTGATGATGTGGTGATGTGGTAATGTGCGATACGATGATTTTAATTTTCAATTTCAATTTCTCTTTTTTCAATTTTCATTTCTCATTAGATGTCTGTAAAAGAAATACTTCAAAAACAAACTTTTACAAAAAGTGATATTATCACACTTTTAAATGCAAAAAGTGATGATGAGAAACTGCTTTTCAGGTATACTGCCGATGTAAAAAGAGAAACCGTCGGTAATAAGGTTTACCTGCGCGGGCTGATTGAAATGTCGAATATCTGCGCAAAAGATTGCCTTTATTGCGGCATACGGAAATCGAACCGCGACACCAACCGCTATTCGCTCGATGAAGAGGAAATACTGAGAGCCGTGAAATTTGCCCACGAAAACAAATACGGCTCCATTGTAATCCAGTCAGGCGAACTTTCAGGTTCGGCATTTACCGAAAAAATCAACCGTATTATCCTGGCAGCCAAACAAATCACAAACGGAGAAATAGGAATAACGCTCTCGTGCGGCGAACAAACGGTAGAAACCTACCGCCAATGGTTCGAAAGCGGCGCCCACCGTTACCTGCTGCGTATCGAATCGTCGACCCGGGAATTATACAACAAAATCCACCCCAGCGACAAGAACCACCATTTCGACACGCGCCTCAACGCACTGAAAACGCTGAAAGAAATCGGCTACCAAGTCGGTACGGGCGTCATGGTGGGGTTGCCATTCCAAACCATGGAACATTTGGCCGACGACCTGTTGTTCATGAAGGATTTCGACATCGACATGTGCGGCATGGGGCCGTACATCGAACATAAAGACACACCGCTTTACGAATTCAAAGACAACCTGGAACCTTTGAACGAACGGTTTAAACTGACATTGAGGATGATTGCGGTTTTGCGCCTCATGATGAAGGATATTAATATTGCCGCCACCACCGCTTTGCAAACTATCGACAAAATGGGCAGGGAAAAAGCCATACAGATTGGCGCCAACATACTGATGCCCAACATAACACCGGGCAAATACCGCGACAGTTACGCATTGTACGAAAACAAACCCTGCACCGACGAAAATGCCGATGACTGCAAAAACTGCATCGATGTCAGGGTAAAATTAGTGAACCACGAGGTGGGATATTCCCAATGGGGCGATTCAAAACACTACCACAGGCCATCAAAAATATAATTCGACTAAGCAATTCCCATGCAAAAAAGCCCCGGACATCCAATATCCAGGGCTTTTTCTATTTGTCTACTCGTTTACTCGTCCACTTGTTTACTCGTAACTCGTAACTTTTAACTCGTAACTATTTATCCTTATAAGCTTCGATAATGGCTTTCACGCCATCCGGCGAAACTCGTCCATACACTTTCTCGCCCACAAGGACTACCGGTGCCAACCCGCAAGCTCCCACGCAACGCAGGCAGTTGAGCGAAAACCTGCCATCTTCCGAAGTTTGCCCAACGGCAATCCCCAACTGGCGCTTGAATTCTTCGAGGACTTTTTCAGCACCACGAACATAACAAGCAGTTCCGGTACAGATTGAAATAGGAAATTTTCCCTTCGGAATCATTGTGAAGTACGAGTAGAACGTCACCACGCCATATACTTGGGCCGTGGAAATCTGCAAGCAATGCGCAATCACCTCCTGAACTTCGGCCGGCAAATAGCCGAACACATTCTGTGTCTGATGCAACACGTTGATCAGTTCGCCGGCTTCGTTGCCGAACAATTCGCAAATTTCCTTTATTTTGTTGACCTTATCTTCCGAAAGCTTGACTTTTACCTTTACCTTTTCCTTTTCGGGCGATGCGTAGGTGTACATAGTCGGGGTTTTGTCCAACTCCTTGACTATTTTTTCAGCATCGGGTTTGGCCGTTTTACGGACATCATCCGTTTTATTTGCCTTATCTTCTGTTAACAGCATATTAGCCATATGATTTGCTTTTTTAATAATTTCTAATTAAAACAATTAAAACATCCCCTTAATCCTGGTGGATTGAAACCTCGCTGCTCTTGTCGAAATATTCGGTATGCAGCAGTTTATGCGATTTATGACCGCAAGGCTCGCCCAGGAATTCTTCGTAAAGCTTGATAATATGGGGGTTCTGGTGCGACTTACGAATCACCTTGTTTCCATCTTCCGTGTAAAGGGAAGCCGCACGTTTTTTCAATATCTCGCTGTTACCGAAATGATAAGGCTGGCCACCGCCACCGATACATCCGCCCGGACAGGCCATGATTTCAATGGCGTGGTAT
>DATGXD010000136.1:0-3625 GCA_035299105.1 Paludibacter sp.
GTAATAGTGGTTGATAAGTTTGGCTTGTCCCACCGCCGAAAAAAGCTGGCGCTGGTCCACCACATCCATCTTCTTCGAAATTCCCAGCACACTCCTCCCCGATGCCACCGCGCCGGACGAAATCATCACCACTTCCACGCCTTTTTTATGCAATTGCGAAATCTGGTCTACCAATGCCGACATCCGGGTAATATCCAGCGTACCATCCTCGCGGGTCAACACATTGCTTCCAATTTTTACAGCTATCTTTTTATATCGAAACGGCATATTTATTTTATGTTATCCTGTCTTGCCTGCGGGTTACACCGACCGTTCAGGTTTTCTGCAACAAATGTTATTTCTCGTTGTAAACCACGTGCATCAAGGTGGTACCCACGGCATTCAATGTATTTCTGTCCACGTTTTCCATAGTGTCGTGAATGGTGTGCCAGTACGCCCCGAAACCACCGTTGTCGGGGTCGAAGTCAATGATGTCAATCGTTGGGATTCCCGCCAGGCGGTTGATGTAGATGTGGTCGTCGGTAACAGAACCTCCGGTTTTATTGATGAAGTATTTGCCAAAACCCAGCTCCCCAGCCCGCGACCAGACAGTGCCCACCACGCTTTGCGCAAAATACTCCGAGGCTTGCTCGCGGCAAAAACGGGCATTGGGTGCGCCAACCATATCGAGCAAGATAGCGTAACGTGCCGAATAACCCGTCACGTGCGGGTTTTTCGCCCAATATTGCGTGCCAAGGCACCACGATTCCTCGTTGCTGGAAGTTCCATAATCTTCAGCATCAAGGAAAATCAGGTCGACACCCACGGTCGGATTATGTTTGCCCATCAAGCGGGCCATTTCGAGCAAGACGCCCACACCACTCGCCCCATCGTTGGCGCCCATAACTGTTTTTTTGTGGTTGCCCGGGTCTGGGTCGTTGTCGGCCCAGGGACGCGAATCCCAGTGAGAACACAACATGACCCGCGTGGAGGCCGAAGGATTGAACGAACCAATGACGTTCACCGATTTCAGCACAACGCCATCAAACCCGGTTAAATCAGCTTTTTGTTCAGTTACTTCAGCTCCAAAACGCTTCAATTCAGAAGAAAGATACGCAGCACATTGGTCATGGGCTGTTGAATTCGGGATCCTCGGCCCGAAATCGACCTGCTTCTTCACATACAGATAAGCCGAATCGGCCGAAAACACAGGCACATCCACCACTTTCCTTTCTGATTTTGTCTGCTGACTTGCATTGGAACAAGCCGCAAAAAGCGAAGCAATAAGCAGGAGAAGGTTTATTTTTTTCATACGCAACTAAATATGCTACAAAGATAACAATTTATGACGGAAAAACGCACCGGCAAATGCCCGGCACGCTTTCAAAATTTTAACCAATACAAATACCAGACAGCCCATTATTTTAAAAGCCCCATTTAACCGCAAGCCGCGGACGCACCATAAAACCTTGTGTTTCGGCAAAATTATTGGCAAATTCCACTTCGGTACCTACTGAAAGGTGATCGGTAAAATTATACCATAGTTGTGGCTGTGTCAAGAAAACAGTACTCGTTGTTTTCGCCGCATTGTCTTCAAGCCAAAAGTCGGCAAAACCAGTGAAACTAAGCTTGCGCTTGAAAAAATGAAGCCCCCAAACTGCCGTCAACTGTGCCGATTCCTGTTTCCCCACGATATGCTTGAACATGGCCTGCAGTGTTAGGACTTTTGTGAAATCGGCATTGTGCATGTTGTAATCGGCACCCAACAGCCATGCATTGTTAATTGGGAATGCCATTTGCCCGATACCGGTCGGAAAAGTACCCAATCCACCATTATATTCAACATGGGCAGCAAGCGAGCCTTTCCAGAACTGGAGCGAACGTGCAATTTCCATGTATGCACCCGAGGGGTGTTTTTCCGGTCCAAAATCGTAATAAAAATCGACAAAATAAAACGTGCTTCCCCATTTGTCGGGTTTAAACATCTCAAGCGTCGAGGTCACATAGTTGCGGTCGCTGCCGAAATCGTACAAAAGCTGGAGGTTTTGCGCCTTGAGTCCAAGAGGAAATGCAAGCAATACTAAAACAATGTACTTCTTCATTTCAAACAAATTATGTATTTAAAACACAAAGATAGTTGATTAGATTGTGACAACCAAGCACCACAAAAGGCACCACAAGCTAAACACCTGGAATAAATCAGTTTACCTCCAGGATACAGCAAAGTCATTTCCAAGCCCGGAAACACCTGAAAGGTTTCTGAAAACCCGCCGTATGTTTTCGGGGCAATTTTAATTTCCGATTGCCTGAGCCGGATTGGAAAAATTTAGTTAGTTTTGCCGCAACAAAGGCGGAACGATTTCCAGCACAATAAAATTTAAGAAAAAACTTTGATTTTTAAGGTGCTATTATATAAATTTCAAGACATCCAATCCCGGCAAGATAAATACCTTATTATCTGGCTATAATGATATTAAAAAGTTGGCACAAAACACTATATTAACCTTTATTGACAAAAAACACTGTTGTAGAACATATTTTTCGACTTGTGCAACTCCATTTTATGCCGTTTATTTGCATCGTTAACTAAACAACACAATCTTTTTTATACCTTAAAAAACTAATACCTATTGAAACGCGGGACTTTGTGAAAAGTCCCGCGTTTTTTTGTTACTGTTCGAAACTTTTACAGGCCTTTTTGTTTTTTTGTGCAGTTGAAAATTGCACATTGAATAAAAACTGTTATTTTTGCGCGTCTTTTTCTGCTATTTATCTTTTTACGCGTTCAAAAGCCAATCAAACGCAAACACAAGAGAAATGCGCTCCTTCAAAAATCAAATCGAAATCAGTCAAACATAATTATCCAATCAGAAAATGAGTTTTAAAATTGTTGTCCTTGCCAAGCAAGTGCCCGACACACGGAATGTAGGGAAAGATGCAATGAAAGCCGATGGTACTGTTAACCGTGCCGCGCTTCCTGCCATCTATAATCCCGAGGACCTGAATGCGTTGGAGCAAGCCCTTCGTTTAAAAAGTAAAATCGAAGGTGCGACAGTCCATGTCCTCACCATGGGACCTGCACGTGCCGCAGAAATTATCCGAGAAAGTATGTATCGTGGTGCCGATGGCGGTTACCTCTTGAGTGGTCGCGAATTCGCCGGTTCGGACACCCTGGCAACTTCGTATGCGCTGGCTGCTGCTATCCGCAAAATAGGGAAAGTCGACATTATCGTTTGCGGTCGCCAGGCTATCGATGGCGACACTGCACAGGTCGGGCCGCAGGTTGCCGAGAAGCTGGGCCTGCCACAAATCACATACGCCGAAGAAATCCAAGACATATCGGACAACAAAATCACCGTAAAACGTCGCCTGGAACGCGGCGTGGAAGTAGTCAAAGGCTCCCTCCCCATGCTTATCACCGTAAATGGGTCAGCTCCCGAATGCCGTCCGCGCCACGCCAAACTCACCATGAAGTACAAACGCGCCGCTACTGCTACCGAGAAACAGGAAACCGGCAACGATTACACCGACCTGTACGATGCACGCCCTTACCTGAATATCAGCGAATGGGGTGTAAACGACATTGAACACGAAATCCAGTGGCTTGGCCTTGCAGGCTCGCCTACCAAGGTGAAACAAATCGAAA
>DATGXD010000137.1:0-11098 GCA_035299105.1 Paludibacter sp.
CCTGGAAAAGCGGTGCCGCCCAGTTTGGCTACGGGTCGAAAGGGGAAAAAACGGTTATCGGCTACGGGGGCAATGCTTCGAACAAATATACCGCCGCATACTTTCGTAAAACCATCAGGCTGAGCGACCTGAAGGGCAACAGCGGCTTCTCGCTCAAACTGCTGGTTGACGATGGCGCCGTGGTGTACATCAACGGGCAGGAATTAGGACGGTACAACCTGCCAAGCGGCGCTGTAACGTTCAATACGCTTGCCGTTACCGCCACCAACGGCGACCAGGTTACTTACGCCGTGCCGCAATCCTTGCTGAAGGAAGGCGAAAACCTCGTTGCCGTGGAAGTACACCAGAATGCAATTACAAGTTCGGACCTCATTTTCGACCTGCAAATGACTTGCCAGCAGGCTTCAATAAAAACAACCACGGCCCCGGTTTTTAGCGGAACCCTTACCGGCAACATAAGCCTGAAGGCCATTTACGAAGCCTGGGATGACCCCCAGTTGGATGACAGGCCCCCTGTGCAAATCAACGAAATTGTATCTTCCAACACACTGATTGCGGATGAATTCGGCGAAAAGGATGATTATATTGAATTGTATAATTCGGGCGATAGCGAAATCAATGTAGGTGGCTGGTTCCTCACCGACATGCCATCGAACCGCCAGCTGGCACAAATACCCGCAACCGATGCGGCCAAAACAACTATCCCGGCCAAAGGGCGCATTGTGGTATGGGCCGATGGCCAAACCATCCAAGGCGTATTGCACACCGGCTTTAAGTTGGGCAAGGAAGGTGAAGCAATCGTCCTGTCGAAGACAAGCACGCAGGGGGTATTGGTCACCATCGATTCCGTGGCTTTCCCCGCCATGGGCCAAGACATGAGCTACTCCCGCATGCCCGATGGCAGTACGGTATGGATGGTTCAGGCTCCGACCATGAACCAGTCCAACCTGGTTTCGGAAACCACGGCACCCGTGGGAAATTCCATCCTGGTTTACCCGACACTGGCAACCGAACAGATTACAGTTGAGCGGGCCGGCGGGAAAGTTGTCAGGATAACCGACCTGGCGGGCAAAGTCATTGTCAGTTCCGAATGCCGTTCGGACCGTGAAATAATACAGGTGGGCCAATTGCGGCGGGGCTTGTACATTGTCACCGTGGGAAACAGCGCAGTGAAAATGGTGAAACTGTAGGTCGGAAGTTATCGGCCCGACCCAATATTCCAAGGTATGCAAAACAAAATAGGTTGCCCACCAGGCAACCTATTTTGTTTTCCGGAGAATCGGCAACGGGACAAACCCTTCTTAAATCAAAAAGAAATTTGTATTAGAATCCTGAAAGGATTCAATGTGGTTAACCACGGGTGCAGCCACCACAACCAGAAACCCCGAGCGGGGTTCAATGCATAACTGCCTGTTGTTGGAGTTAGTCTTGTCGCGGGTTCACGTTTGTACGAAAGGGGTTGGAACGGGGCGGATTCCGCACGGGATACTTTGTGGATAACCATAAAAGCGAATGTAATGCCTTTGTAACACATGTGTAATTCCGGTGTAACACTCCCAGCTTATTTTTGTATTTGCAAATTGACTACGTTTCATGCAAGTTCCACTGTCTCAGCAGAGAATAAACATTCACCAACACAAATATGTTGTCCTTGAAGACGTAACAGCATTGTATTATACCTGTAATTTGCCTGTAACAAGCCCACTGTAATTTTGCTCCCGAAATCAGTAAAAAAACAATTAATAAAAAAGAAAAATGAAAAAGAACCTTATCGCTGTTTTTTCCCTAATCTTTACGACTGCGGCCATGGTGGCCCAAAACCCGGCGGCAAGCCAGGGTGAATTCAAGCCAAGTGGCAAACCTATCGTAACAGTCTTCAGTGATTTTTCGAATACGACTACGGCTGGTAAAAGCAACAATGCTTTTGAAGTGTCGCGCGCTTATCTGGGTTACGGTTATAATTTTAGTCCTGACTTTTCGGGAAAAGTAGTATTCGATATTGCAAACAAGGCCGGATTAACCCCTTCTGACTTCACAGTTTTCCTTAAAAACGCCTATGCAGAATATTCACACGGCATTGTGAAGGCTAATTTAGGTATGGTCGGGACTACAATGTTCGGCTTGCAGGAGTCGGTTTGGGGTAAACGTTACCTGTACAAATCGTTCCAGGACCAATACGGTTTCGGTAACAGCGCCGACCTGGGTGCAAGTGTAAAGCTCCAGTTTATACCGCAAGTAAGCCTCGATTTGGCTGTTTTCAATGGCGAAGGCTATAAGAAAGTGCAGGGGGACAGCACCATGCAGTTTGCAGCCGGTTTAACTTTGCAGCCAATCAAGAATTTGTATGTCCGCGCTTACTACGATTACCTGAACAAGCAGTCCTATTTGACTTCGCGGGTGGCGCAGACCTCATTCAATGTTTTTGTTGGATACAAAAGCGACAAAGGAACCGTTGCTGCCGAATACAACTCGCAAAACGGGAATAAAAACACGGCAGGCCACAATTGGTCGGGTATTTCGGTTTACGGGACACTTCCATTTGCAAAGCAGTTCACTGCCATTGCCCGCTTCGACGACTTGATGTCTAAAAAGGCAGGCGCTTCAAACACCGGTTGGAATACTTCCACCGATGGCCAGGTGTATCTTGCCGGCGTTGAATATGCCCCGGTAAAAGGAATCCAGATCACGCCAAACGTCCGTTACTCGCAACTTACAACAGGCAATGCCTCAACCAGCATTAACGTGAACGTCGGCATGAGCTTCTAAAGCTACAAAAACAACGACTATAACAATTTAAAAAGATTTTAAAATGAAAAAGAGAAGTTTATTTTTATCACTTGTGGTTGTCCTTACAACAATTGGCTCCTCTGCTATTGCACAATCATTATCAGGTGCAGGTGCAACATTCCCGCTGCCTTTTTACAACATGGCTTTCGAGCAATACAGCAAAGCTACCGGGACGAAAGTAACTTACGGCGGCATAGGCTCGGGCGGTGGAATCCGCAGCCTTTCCGACAAGGTGGTTGACTTCGGGGCTTCGGATGCGTTCCTCTCCGACAAGGAGTTAGGCTCAATGCCTGCCCCCGTGGTTCATGTCCCTACTTGCAGCGGCGCTGTGGTGGTTGCTTTCAACCTTCCCGGAGTGGCAGCAATCAAACTGACCCCCGAGGTGCTGGTGGATATCTTCATGGGCAAAATCAAGAACTGGAATGATGCCTCGTTGAAAAAGCTGAACCCTGCGGTCAAATTCCCCAACTTGCCTATCACCGTAGTTTACCGTTCGGATGGTAGCGGAACTACCAATATGTTTACCGACTACCTGACTAAGGTCAGCAAAGAATGGGCCGCCAAACTGGGTTCGGGTAAAACCGTAAACTGGCTCACAGGTATCGGGGCAAAAGGAAACCCGGGCGTTGCAGGCACTATTAACCAGACACAGGGTGCAATTGGTTATGTAGGTTCCGAGTATTCGTTTGCCCAAAAAATCCCAACAGCTTATTTGCAAAATAAAGCAGGGAAATTTATCAAACCGACTATGGCATCTATCAGCGCTGCCGGGAAAAGCGCCATTCCAGCCGACACACGCATCATGTTGACGAACTCGGATGCTCCCCTGGCATATCCAATCTCGGGATTCACATGGATTCTTCTTTACAAGGAGCAGAACTATGCCGGCCGCACGCCGGAACAAGCACAAGCCACACTGAAACTGGTGGACTACATGTTAAACCCGGAAGCCCAGAAAATTGCTTCCCAGGTTAATTATGCTCCGCTTCCGGCTTCGGTGGTGAAACAAGCCAAGGCAATATTGCGTTCAGTGACTTATAACGGGAAACAGGTTGTTAAATAAGTGTCGTCCATAAAACCCAAATTCCATGGTCTTTCATGCAACTTTTAGCAGTTGCGTGAAAGGCTAAGGTTATTTAATAAATATATCCAGGTGAATAGCGATAAAATATTAAAATACATACTGTTTGTAGCCTCGTTGTTTGTGCTACTCATTGCGGGAGCAATGGTCTTTTCATTGGTGAAGGGGTCCATGATGTCGTTCCAACATTTCGGTTGGAAGTTTCTGGTTTCGCCAGAATGGAACCCCACCCAGGGCGATGAGCATTACGGGGCGCTTCTATTCATTGTCGGGACATTGATGACTTCCATCCTGGCTTTGGCAATAGCCATCCCACTGGCTTTCTCAACCTCGCTGTTCGTTGCCGAATATTTCCGGAACACCCCGCTGGCAACTGTTGTGAGCACCTTGGTGGATTTGCTTGCCGGGATTCCATCCATTATTTATGGCTTGTGGGGGTTTTACATTTTGCGGCCGTTTATCGTTTCGCTGGGATTGAGTCCCCAGGGCTACGGCATATTTACTTCGGGGCTAATCCTGGCTATCATGGTTGTCCCCTATGCCACATCGCTGAGCAACACAACCATTTCGATGGTTTCGAACGAGCTGAAGGAAGCTGCTTATTCGCTTGGAGCCACCCGTTTGGAAGTGATACTGAATGTGGTACTGCCGAATGCCCGTTCGGGAATTACGGCCAGCTATATCCTGGCCTTCGGGCGTGCATTGGGCGAAACCCTGGCCGTAACCATGCTGGTGGGCAATTCGAATGCCATGCCTACCAGCATATTCAGCACCGGGAACACCATGTCGAGTGTTATTGCCAACCAGTTTGGCGAAGCAAGCGGGTTGCAGCTAAGTTCGCTGATTGAAATCGGGCTGCTCCTTTTTGTTATCACAACCATTATCAACGCCATTGGAAAATTCATTATTAAAAGATTTGCATAATGGACCAAACAAATACATTTTCGAAAGAAGAAGCAAACAACGTGGCAAGTTCGGTTATTGGACGGGGGATGGAAGGCCATATGAACCAGGTGGGCGTACTCTCGAAAAAAGAAAAGTCAAACCCTATCACCGATTCGTTCATGGGGCGGAAAATCAAAGACCGCTTGTTCCTGTCGGTGGTAATACTTTTTTCAGCTATCACCATATCAATGGTTTTCCTGATTATCGGGACACTTGTGTTCAAGGGGCACCACCAAATAAACTGGGACTTTTTTACTAAAACCGCACCCAACACCTTTGAAGCCATGATGGCAAAATCAAGCGGGCAGCTCATCCCGGGCGGTATCGTGAACGGCATCTTGGGCTCCCTCTACCTGGTGGCCATTGCTTCATTGATTGCCATCCCGCTGGGTGTGTTAATCGGGATTTACGTTTATGAAAACCAGCAGAAAAAATATGCCGGGTTTTTACGTGACACGGCCGACGTGCTACAAGGAGTTCCATCCATCGTTATCGGGCTGATTGTTTACCTGTGGGTGGTGGTTCAAGTCACGCATGGATATTCGGTGCTGGCAGGCGGCGTGGCACTGGCCATTATGATGCTGCCGCTGATTATGCGGTCGACCGAAGAGTCGCTGAAGATGATTCCCGACACGCTGAAAGAAGCTGCTATGGCGCTGGGGACTCCCTATTACAAAGTCATTTTGCGGGTACTGATCCCGACAAGCTTCAGTGGATTAATGACCGGGATCCTGCTGGCTATTTCCCGTATCCTGGGCGAAACAGCACCGCTGATGCTCACGACCTTGGGGAACCCGGACATCAACTGGAATATTGCCAAGCCTGTAAGTGCGGTGCCATTGCTCATTTGGCAGTTCTACAACGACCCCAACATGGTGGATCTGATCTGGAGTTCCACTTTGTTCCTAATGGGCTTTGTCCTGGTGTTGAACATGCTTTCCAAATGGATTGCAACAAAACGTAAAATATAAAACAGACACATTACTTTAATCAAAATGAACGAACCAAGTAACATAACTTTCCCAGCCATACTGTCTATTGAAAATCTTTCGGTAGCTTATGACAAAGACAAGCTTGCCGTGAAAAATGTGAGTGCAACAATCAAAAAGAACGCAATCACCGCCATTATGGGCCCTTCCGGTTGCGGTAAAACCACCCTTTTGAGGGCAATTAACCGCATGCACGAACTTTACCCGAACATATCCACCGAAGGGAAGATCAAATTGAACGACGAAAACATTTACGAAATGTCCACCATCAAGCTCCGCAGGAAGGTGGGAATGGTTTTCCAGCGCCCAAACCCTTTCCCCACACTGAGCATATACGACAATGTGGTTGCAGGTTACAAGTTGAACGGCATCAACATCAAACGTTCCGAACGCGACGAAATCGTTGAGACTTCCTTAAAAGATGTGGCTTTGTGGGATGAAGTGAAAAACTCGTTGCATAAAAAGGGGAATTTCCTTTCGGGAGGCCAGCAGCAGCGGCTGTGCATTGCCCGGGCTTTGGCTTTCAAGCCGGATGTGGTTTTGCTCGACGAACCCACTTCGGCCCTCGACCCGATTGCCACCGCCAAGATCGAAGAACTGCTAATCGACCTGAAAGAAAATTACACCATTGTCCTGGTTACGCACAACATGTCGCAAGCCGCGCGGATATCAGACAATTCGATGTACATGTACCTGGGCGAACTGGTGGAATACGATACCACCACACGCATATTCACCAACCCGCAAAACATCTCGACACAGAATTACATTACGGGAAGGTTTGGATAACCCCCAACCCCCAAATGGGGGCTTCAGAATACTATATATAAAACAGAAATAAGAAAGTTGGTCTTTTAGCCCCCATTTGGGGGTTGGGGGTCTGACAAAAAAATGTATTTATGAGACACTTAGAACAAGAATTAGCAACATTGAGGCTGGAAATAATCGACATGTGGAAACTGGTTATCTCGCAGGTCACAAATTCCGGCGAATCCATTCTTACCTTCAACAAGGAACTGGCCCAGAAAGTATCCATGCGCGAAAAGAAGGTGGATGCCTACGAACTTTCCATCGACAGCACTTGCGAGAATATTATTGCCCTGCACCAGCCGGTGGCCATCGACCTGCGCTTTGTGCTGGCGGTTATAAAAATCAACTCAAACCTCGAGCGGATTGCCGACTTCGCTTACGGCATTTCCCGGGTACTGATTGCCAACCCATCGGTGATACTCGATGCCGAGCTGATTTCGGAAACCAACTTGCGTTCGATGATAAACCAGGTGAACCAAATGCTTGAACAGGGTCTCAATGCATTCGAACATGAAAATTCGGACTACGCGGCAGCCATTTTCAGCGAAGACTACCAGGTGGACGAAATCAATGCCCGCGCCCCCGAAATCATGGCCGAGTACATCCGCAAGAACCCCGACCGTGCATTGGAATGCCTCAACCTGATAGGCGTTTTCCGCAAACTGGAACGCATGGGTGACCATTGCAGCAACATTGCCGAGGAAATTTTCTTCTACATCGATGCCAAGGTGCTGAAACACTCGGGGAAGAAGTAAGATGTTATTCCCCCGGAATTGGAATTTGAGGAATGGGTTTCGGCTTGTTCCTTTTTTTGCTGGTTTAACCGTATGCCTGCTTAATCTTCGAAATTTACTTAATGTGCTTGCATGGTTGCGTTTTAAGGCAATACGCAGAATATTGATGTGTCGGATTGCCATCCCCCCTGAATATATTTCGTGGCAGATTCGGTTTGCAGGGCGGGGCGGAACACACGCAAACGGCTAAAAATATGACGAAAAAGCTCTTATAAACATACCACTTCACGGATACCCTTGCTTTTTAAAAAATTGTCATATCTTTGTCACAGGTATTACACCGCATCGCAACAAGCTTTTAATATCTTTACAACCAAGAGAAGCGTTTCAAGATAGATGTAGATCCAGCTTTCTTAATTACTAATTTTTTAATTATTGACTGGTTATGAATCCGTATCGTATACTTGTGGTCGACGACGAAGAAGACCTGTGCGAAATCCTCCAGTTCAACCTCGAAACAGAGGGATATGCTGTTGATGTGGCCTATTCTGCCGAGGAAGCCATGAAAAAAGACCTGTCATCGTACAATTTGCTGTTGCTCGATGTGATGATGGGCGAAATGTCGGGGTTCAGGTTGGCGCGGACTTTACGCGAAAATCCCCAGACTGCGGGCACCCCGATTATTTTTGTGACAGCCAAGGATTCTGAAACCGACCGCCTGACAGGATTCAACATCGGGGCGGATGATTACATCTCGAAGCCCTTTTCAATCCGCGAAGTGCTGGCCCGCGTAAAAGCGGTAATCCGCCGGGTCGACACGAACAAAAAAGAAGTGTCGGTTCCCGTGAACTTGAATTACGGCACGCTGGAAATGAAGCTCGACATTAAAAAGGTATTGCTCGAAGGCCAGGAGATCCCTTTCACAAAAAAAGAATTTGAGATACTGAAACTTTTCCTGGAAAATAAGAACCGGGTGTTCTCGCGCGACGAAATGCTTGCCCGCGTATGGAGCGACGAAGTGATTGTACTCGACCGCACCATCGATGTGAATATCACGCGCCTGCGCAAAAAAATCGGGCCTTACGGCAAAAACATCGTTACAAGGTTGGGGTACGGGTATTGTTTCGAAGAATGATCCCTAACCGGGATAAGAATAAAACCCTGGTACCTAAAGGGAACTTTGTTAGTATTGATAATTGAAAGCAAGGCATGATACTGAGATGGATAGTGATACCATATGATACTAACTCCAACCTCCCTTTAGGGGTTGGGGGCCATATATCAAACAAACTAACTTCAGTCCCATTTTTAGGGGCTGGGAATCGTAATTTCCCCTTTAGGGGTTAGGGGTCTATGACACTGAACCGGCGCATTTTCCTGTATTTTTTCAGCATCTTCTTCACGATGATGACTGTCATCTGCTTTTTCCAGTACGACCGCGAAAAATCTTTCCGCACCGAACAACTGGACCAGCAACTCACCACCTACAACTTCACCATTCACCGCTTTATCCAGGAGGAACATCCCGGCTGGGAACAACTGAAGGAATACGTGCAGCTGTTCCCCGACAGCCTGCTGCGTATCACCGTGATTGACACCACCGGCCATGTCACGTTCGACTCATCGGTAAAGAAGGACACGGTGCTCGAAAACCATTTGCGTCGCCCCGAAATCATAATGGCGAACCTCAACGGGAACGGGAAAGCCATCAGGCATTCGGCCTCCACCGGAAAGGAATATTACTACATGGCACACCGCTTCCCCCAAGTCTATATCCGCAGCGCCCTGCCCTACAATGTAAGCCTGGTGAGCATGCTCAGGGCAAACAACTTCTTCCTGTACTTCATGGGGATTGTGTTTGTACTGGCAGTCACGGCGTTGTATTTCATCTCCAGGAACTTCACCCGCTCGCTCGACCGGCTGCGCATTTTCACCCAAAAAGCCGAAAGGGAGGAAATTTTCGATACCGATATCGAATTCCCAAAAGACGAACTGGGCGAAATCAGTAACAACATCGTCGAACTATACAAACTGCTCCTGGCCACCAAGGATGAAGTTTACAAGGAACGTGAAAAACTGATCAAGCACCTCCAGATTTCGCAGGAAGGGCTCGGCATCTTTTCGGCCGACAAAAAGGAAATCCTGGCCAATGCGCATTTCATCCAGTATATCAACATCCTGGCCGACCAGCGGTCGGCAAGTCCCGGGTTGATATTCTCGCTGCCCGAATTTTCCGACCTGAACAATTTTATAGACCAAAGCCTCGAAAACAACAAGCTTACCCGCAAGAAACTCACCATCAACAAGGGTAGCCGTGTTTTTGCAGTGCAATGCATCGTTTTCCAGGACGACACGTTCGAAATTTCCATCAACGACATTTCGGTGCAGGAACACGAAAACGAACTGAAACGCCACCTGACCCAAAACATTTCGCACGAACTGAAAACGCCCGTCAGCAGTATCCTGGGCTATATGGAAAGCATACTGGAAAATCCGGAAATGGATCCTGCCCGCCAACGGTTTTTTGTCGAACGGTCGTTCCAGCAGGCGCATAGGCTGAGCTCGTTGTTGCAGGACATTTCGACACTGAACAAAATCGACGAAGGCAAGCGCTTGCTCGAAAAAGAAAAATGCAATGTCGCGGAAATAATCCAGGATGTGCTGAACGACGTGCATCTCGAAATCGAACAGCGGAGCTTCACCATCCTCAAAAACTATCCCCCGAACCTGGTGGTGAACGGCAACCGTTCGCTGGTTTATTCCATTTTCCGCAACCTGATGGACAATGCCCTGGCTTATGCTGGCGAAAAAACCACCGTCGAAATCAACTGTTACCGCGAGGACGACTATTACTTCTATTTTTCATTTTCCGACAATGGGGTCGGCGTGCCTGAGGAGCATCTCAGCCGCCTGTTCGAGCGTTTCTACCGGGTCGACAAAGGCCGTAGCCGGAAAGTGGGCGGCACAGGCCTTGGCCTGGCCATTGTGAAAAATGGCGTGATATTCCACAAAGGCACCATCTCGGCGAAAAATGTCCCGGGCGGCGGGTTGAGTTTTATTTTTTCATTGAGGAAATGTTAAAATGCCTGTATTCCGGAACAAATGGACACCCCTTTTCCTCAGCAACTTCCTGGGGGTTTACAACGACAACTTGCTGAAAAACTGCATTATCTTCATTTCCATTGGCTGGGCGTTGCCGGGCTGGTTGACACAATCGCAGCTGATTTCACTGGTTTCGGCCTCGCTTGTGGTACCATACTTGTTCCTTTCGCCGCTGGCGGGACGGTTGGCGGTTATTTATTCCAAGAAAAGCGTTTTCCGCTTTTTCAAGCTGCTCGAAATTCCAGTGTTGGCAATAGCCTGCGTGGCGTTCCATTTCAAATGGGTGATGGTGGCCGTATCTGCTGTATTCGCCATGGGGATCCTGAGTTGCTTGTATTCCCCGTCGAAATACAGCTTGATTCGTGATATTGGTGGCGAACCGGGCGTTTCGTTCGGCAGTGGCGTGTTCGAAATGATGGCATTCCTCGGAATCCTGATCGGCACGGTAACAGCCTCGGTGGTTTCCGACCACTACCAGCCGGTGGTGGTTTACGTACTCTTCATGGGGCTGGCCGCGTTGGGTTATTTCAGCACCCGGTCCATCGAGGCAAACGAATTACCCGAAGACGAACCTACCTCGAGCCTGAATCCGTTTTCGTTTCTGAAAAATTCATACTTGTACGCCCGCCAACATTCGGGTGTCAATGCCG
>DATGXD010000138.1:0-3237 GCA_035299105.1 Paludibacter sp.
TTCGAACCCTTTGTTGGATGATTTCGCCGTTTGCGGTTGCTTTTTTGCTTTTCAAATTTTCTTTATCTTTGTGACATTCATCTCAACGCCTATGTCTGTTGTTGCCTGCATGGTTGCCGGGATCCTTACCGGTTATTTGCTCCGGAATTATAAGTTGCGGTTTGTACAGCAATTTATTCTAACGCTTATTTGGTTGCTATTGTTTTTCCTTGGGCTCGAAGTCGGTTCTAACCCTGCCGTTACCGGCCAGTTTGAAAAGCTTGGTTATGAGGCTTTCCTGCTTGCTTCTGCCGGAACATTCGGGAGCGTGCTGTTGGCGTGGGTGCTTTGGTTGAAAGTGCGTTCAAAACCCGGGAAGCCGTGAAAGGGAGCCTTGTCATATTGTCGTTTTTTGCAGCTGGCCTGTTGTTGGGTGTTTCCCGCTGTTTTCCGCTGGAGTTTTCGGGTTCGGGCATAAGCTTCTATGTGCTTTGCCTGCTTATGTTTTCGGTTGGCGTGGGCATGGGCAACAATCCGGACACGTTCCGCCGGTTCCGCCACATGAATCCCCGCATCGTGTTCCTGCCGCTTATGACCCTGGCCGGAACGTGGCTGGGCGTAATGGTTGTGAGCTTGTTCCTGAAAAGCCGCAGCCTTGCCGAGTGCCTGGCTGTTGGCTCCGGTTTTGGCTATTATTCATTGTCGAGCATCTTAATCACGCAATACAAAGGTGTTGAACTCGGTACCATTGCCCTGCTTTCGAACATCATGCGCGAAGTGCTGACACTTTTGTTGGCGCCGTGGTTGGTGAAATATTTTGGCAAGCTGTCGGTGATTTCGGCCGGCGGCGCTACCACCATGGACACAACTTTTCCGGTGGTTGTCCGCAACTCGGGCAGTAGCTATGTTGTTGCTTCCATATACCATGGTTTTGTCGTGGACTTTTCCGTGCCGTTCCTGGTTACTTTTTTTTGCAGTTTGTAGGGTAGTTTTAGTTTTGTATTTAGATAATTAATATCTTTGCACCTTAAAAACTTAAATTTAGGAAAACTTCAAGTTCTTTGTTTTCCGCGCCAAGGAATTTTATCCCAAACGGGCATATCCAAACTCTGCACACTCCGCGAGCTTTGCGAGAACCGTTCCCTCGCAGAGGGAATTGTGGCAATGCCTACGGGGATTCGAACCTATACGTGCCTTGTGTGTGGCCTAAATAATTTAACTTAATAATATTTGATACGAATGAAAAAATTCAGCCTTTTGGTTGCCTGCCTTTTTGTGGTGGCTTTTGGAATAAATGCCCAGACTGATTTCAGGGCAGGATACATTGTGAAAACGAGTGGTGATACCCTTTTGGGCGAGGTCGATTACCGGAGCAACCAGCGTATGAACCGGGTTTGCACGTTCCGTCCGACCTGCGATTCCAAGTCTATCCAATACAATGCAACACAATTGTTGGCATATGGTTTTAGGGGTGGGAAAATTTATGAGACGAAGGAGGTGAATAGCAGCTCTGTGTTTTTGGAATGCCTTATAAATGGCTGTATGAAAATATATTACCTGTCTGACGGAAAATCGAACTGCTATTATTTCGAAAAACCAGGTGTGCCTTTAACCGCATTGCCTTATACCGAGGAAATCCAATGGAGAGAAGACAGCTATTATATGGTTGAATCGACAAAACACATTGGTGTCTTGACTTACCACCTCCAGGACGCTCCGGCCTTGCGAAGTGAGATAGCGTCAATCAAGGAGCCTGGACATGAAAACTTGATTCAGCTTGCCAGGCATTACAATAAGCTGGTTTGTAGCCAACAGAAAACAACTTACGAGAATAAAATGCCGGCACTCAGAATTAATCCCGAAATAGCGGCAGGTGCCTTCATTTTTTTAGAGCCAGGCCTAAGGAAGGCACAGTGTGTACGAATGGGTGTCTACACTCACGTTTCTGCTCCCCAGATAAGTGAAAAAATTTATTTTAAAACCGGACTTTTATTGACTCCACACAGGGCAGGGCAGGATAATTTCATGCAATATGATATTCCCTTGCAAATAGAGTATATTTACCCCACCGGAATTATCAGGCCTAAATTCTCGATTGGAACCAATTTGTTTACTGATTCCAGTTTGCCAAAGATATTATTCTTTTTTAGTAACCTTCAATTGTCTTGCGGTGTTAATGTCAAGCTGAATAAGTCAATCTATTGGAGCCTCAATGCCGATGCATTTGTCCAACAGCTCGAAGGGCTAAGGTTTGCTATCCCGGCCAGCTCCTTTTCAACCGGAATCTATTTTAAATTCTGACAGGGAGGATTCCCGTTTAAGAATAAAAATGTTTTAAAAACGAAAGCCAACTGAATTATTTTGTACTTTTGTGGCTTGGAAGGCTTCAGTCGAAACCTTTTTTTGTTTGGTAGATGCAAAATGAATGTATTGGTAAACAAACATTTTCTTAGTAAAAATTGTTTTCGGTATTCTTCTGTTAGACTGGGGGTGTCCGTTGTTGGCAAAAGCCATTATTACGCCAGCCGGAAGTAATAGATTGATAAATTTTCTAATACATGAAGATTATTATAGTAGGTACTGCATATCCTTACCGTGGAGGTCTGGCAGCTTACAATGAGCGACTGGCACTTGAATATGTGAAACAGGGTCACGATGTGGAAATTATCACTTTCACCCTCCAGTACCCGGGGTTCTTGTTTCCCGGTAAAACGCAGTTTTCAACAGAACCTGCTCCCGCAAACCTGAAAATTACCCGCCGGATTAACGCGATAAATCCATTCAACTGGATAAAGGTAGGCCGAACGATTCGGAAAAAATCGCCCGACATGGTTATTTTCTGTTACTGGATGGCCTATATTGCTCCCTGTTTTGGCACCATAGCCCGGATTCTACGTCCTTCGAAGGCAAAGCGGATTGGGCTGATACACAACATGATTCCACATGAGCCGACTATCCTCGACAGGCTTTTCCCACGGTACTTCGTGAAATCGATGGATGGCTTTGTGGCCATGGCCGGGTCGGTAGTGGCCGATATTAACCACTTCGACCGGGAAAACAAACCCAAAGTGGTTTCGCCGCATCCAATCTACGACCTTTATGGCGACATCATTACTAAAAAGGAAGCGGCCATGAAGTTGGGCTTGCACGACGATAAGCACTACATCTTGTTTTTTGGGTTTATCCGCCAGTATAAAGGCCTCGACCTGCTGATTGAGGCTTTTGCCGACGATAGGTTGCGCAACCTGCCTGTGAAAC
>DATGXD010000139.1:0-10874 GCA_035299105.1 Paludibacter sp.
GGAAAATCAGCAGGACAGTGCCTTCAAATTCGTTTTTCAGTGAATTTAGTACTTTAGCTGCGCCAAGCAGGCAAGCCGTATGTGCATCGTGCCCACAGGCATGCATGACGTTTTCGTTTGTCGATTTCCAGGCCACATCCACATTCTCGCATACAGGTAGTGCATCCATGTCGGCACGCAGCGCGATTTTTCTCTTGCCCGGGTTTTTACCTTCGATTTTGCCCAGGATACCCGTACCACCAATTCCCGAACGAAAGGGAATCCCCATTTGCGTAAGTTCCTGCTGGATGAAACGGGCGGTCTCAAATTCCTGGAACGAAAGTTCGGGGTGGGCATGCAGGTGGTGGAAACAACTTGTGGTATAATCGGATGAATTGTTTACCAGGTCTTGTATTCTTGTTTTCATGTTTATGGCTGGCTGATTCTGGTTTCGAGTGCAAAGTTACTTATTTTCATGGTTATCTTTGCTAAACGGAGGTGTGAACCAGGATGTGTTGCCGGGTTTGGCGCAAGTGCTTTTTTAATTGCCAACTATTTTAGAGCTTTAGCTCCCTGGTACTTTAACCGAATTTCATATATATTTTATCTCTTTGCTAAATAATGAACGACATTTTTTATACTTTTGCAAGGCATAAAATTTAAGTGCGGATAATTTAATCAACATGAAGCTGGCAACGGGTTCAAATGGCTTGATTTGGTATTAATCAAGTTTGCCGGATTCATTGCAGGTTTCGTACCGACCATTAAAATCAGGAATAATTGTATGAGAAAATTTGGTTTTTTAGTTGCCTGCCTGGTGTTTTCAGTGTTGGCCATTGCCCAGAAGGCGGTTATTAGCTTTGATGTGAAATCTCATGATTTTGGCAAAATCAATGAAGATGATGGCAAGGCTACCTATGTGTTCGATTTCAAAAATGAGGGAAACTCCCCCTTGGTTGTTACTAATGTTAAGGCTTCCTGTGGTTGTACAACTCCCAGTTGGACAAAAGAACCTATCGAACCTGGGAAAAAGGGGAGCATAACCGTTTCATACAACCCGCAGGGGAGGCCGGGTACATTCTCAAAAATAATTACCGTAACAAGCAATGCATCCGAGGAGCAAGTCCAACTTTCCATCAAGGGCGAGGTGCTTTCGAAAGCGGCTGCCGAAAATGTGCCATATCCTGTTAACTTGGGAGGCATCCTGCTGAAAAGCAAGGTGGTTAAAATGGATAATATCCAAAAAGGGAAGACCCGGGCCGTGGCAGTTGAATTCCAGAACGGCACAAAACAAAACGTTAAGATAAATATTGAAAATTTGCCCCCTTATATCACTGTTTCTGTGTCTCCTGAAACGGTAAAACCATTTGAAAATGGGAAAATGACCTTCACTTTCAATAGTAAGAAATGCCCGCAATGGGGACCTGTTTCGGACGAAGTTTTTTTGAATGTCAATGGGCAGAAGAAACGCAGCGAGGATGTCAAAATGTCCGTGGCAGGCAATGTGGTGGAAGATTTTAGCACCATGACCCTGGAACAGAAACGGAAAGCCCCGATTCTCGAGATTCAGGATAGAACTTTAAACCTCGGTGTGATTAAGGCCGGTACAAAATGTACAGGCAAGTTTAAGATTTCGAATAAAGGGCAAACCTCCCTGGAAATACGGAGAATCCTTAATTATAATACGGAAATATTACTGCGGGGGGCTAAATTAAGTGTTCCGGGCGGCCGTACATCAGAGCTTCATTTCCAAGTAAATGCAAAGGATTTGCCTGTTGGAAAATATAGAAAGGCATTCACCCTGCAAACAAACGATCCTGATAATAGCTATACCATTCTCACTGTGACCGGGATAGTCCAGAAGTAATGATTTTTCAATATTGTCAAAACAATAAAAATAAGCCAGGAATTCAAATAACTTCTGGCTTTTTTAATCGAATGGAACATGCATTATAACAATAAACATCCCGAAAATGACCCGGCCTACAAAGGACTCATGGTAAACCAAGGGGTCGGGAATATGCCTGTTGTCAATCCATACCGCCAGAAAAAGCTTAAAAGGGCTCCATACACAGCCGCCGAATTTTTCGATGGAATCTTGTCGGGCAACATTGCCATGTTGAGCCAGGCGGTGACATTGGTGGAAAGCTCGCTGCCCGAACATCAGGCTGTAGCGCAGGAAGTGATTGAAAAATGCCTTCCGTATGCAGGGAAATCAATCCGGTTGGGAATTACCGGTGTTCCTGGGGCAGGGAAAAGTACGTTTATCGAGGCTTTGGGGATGATGTTGGTGCAAAACGGCCACAAACTGGCTGTCCTGGCTATCGATCCGAGTAGCGAACGTTCGAAAGGAAGTATTCTGGGCGACAAAACAAGGATGGAGGAACTCTCAGTTGCGAAGAATGCATTTGTCCGCCCCTCGCCATCAGCTGGTTCGCTGGGCGGTGTGGCCCGCAAAACCCGCGAAAGCATTATCCTTTGCGAAGCGGCCGGCTTCGATACCATTTTTGTTGAAACAGTGGGAGTAGGGCAGTCCGAGACTTCGGTTCATTCCATGGTCGATTTCTTTTTGCTGTTGCAGTTGGCCGGTGCCGGCGACGAATTGCAGGGTATCAAGCGTGGTATCATGGAGATGGCCGATGGCATTGCCATCAATAAATGCGATGGCACCAATATCGACAAGGCTAAAGTGGCAAAAACCCAATACCAGAATGCTCTCCATCTTTTTCCTCCACACGAATCGGGTTGGTCGCCCGAGGCCTTGACTTGTTCTGCCATTCACCACACTGGCATTGCTGATGTTTGGGGCTTGGTGGAGCGTTATGTCAAGTTCACCCAAGCCAATGGCTACTTCCAGCAAAGGCGCAATGCCCAATCGAAATATTGGATGTACGAAACTATAAACGAACAGCTTAAAAGCCATTTTTACCAAAACGAAGGATTGAAAAAGATGCTGGCAGAGAGTGAGGAAAAAGTCTTGGCCAACCAGTCAAGTTCGTTTATCGCAGCTAAAAACTTGCTGGACCATTACTTTGGTGGAATGAAAACAGATGTGGTGATTTGAAGGTTTGACAAATTTGGAAATGGAATTTATTCCGGGGAAATCGGTCTTGAACAAAACCGAATATTTCCCATTTCGCTTTGAAACACAAGTATTAATCAATCCGGGTTACTAACTGCCTGGAGTTTGTCCCTTTGCGCCTTTGCGCGAAAATATTTGATATGGAATCAACCAACCACCGATTAACCAATCAACCAATACCCATGGAGATTAACTGCATTCACCACCAATCGTGCCTCGATGGACTGAAGCAGCTTCCGGATGCCTGTGTCGACCTGGTTTTTACCGACCCACCTTATTATCAATACCGTGCGCAAAACGTGCAGGGGTTGAAAAACCACAAGGATGTGGTTACCGAGTTCGAATTCGATGGTTTCGCGTCGGAAGAAGAATACCTACAGTTCTTGGAAAATGTGTTGACCGAGTGCTATCGGGTTTGCAAACCGGGTGCGAGCGGCTACCTGTGGTGTGGCGACGATTTTGTTTCGTACCTCAACCGGATGGTCGAGCGGGTTGGCTTCCAATTCCGGAAAGTTATCCATTGGCACAAAACCAATCCTTTCCCGGCCATTTACACGCGGAAAATGTACGCCAACAGCATGGAATTACTGATTCATTTCTCAAAAGGAACCCCTGCCGTTTGGAACCATAAGCCGGTAAACCAAATGCACAACTTTATCGAGACACCTATCTGCATGGGAAAGGAACGTTCAATCCATAAGACGCAGAAGCCGTTGAAAGTCTGCATCCCTTTCCTGGAAATCAGCAGCAACGAGGGTGATTTGGTTCTCGACCCGTTCATGGGTTCGGGTAGTACGGCGGTTGCAGCCCGGATGCTGGACCGCAATTTCATTGGGTTTGAGATCAATCGTGAATTTTGCGAAATTGCGAATGAAAGATTGAGCCAGGCAAAATAATTCAATGAGTGCGTGATAATGTATAAAAAAGAAACCGGGCTGATTCCAGCCCGGTTTCTTTTTAGGTTATGATGCTATTATAGATTGTCGATTAAGCGTTGTATCCCCATTTCAGGTATATGGCTCCCCAGGTGAATCCTGCGCCGAAGGCAGTAAGGATTATGTTGTCGCCTTTTTTGAACTTCTTTTCCCACTCCCACATTCCAAGTGGAATACTGGCAGCCGAAGTGTTCCCAAACCGGTCGATATTGATAACTACTTTTTCGTAATCCACTTTTGTGCGCTGAACCACGGCATCGATGATACGCAGGTTTGCCTGGTGCGGAATAAGCCATGCAATGTCCTCGTTGGTGAGGGCGTTTTTCTCCATTACGGCCGCGGAAACTTCCGCCATATTGATAACGGCGTATTTATACACGTTTGTACCTTCCTGGTAAGTGTACTGGAGCCCTTTTTCCACTGTTTCCTTTGATGTTGGCATGGCCGAACCTCCGGCCTTGATGTGTAAATGTTTCATCCCCACACCATCGGTGTAAATCAATGAATCCATTACACCATAGTCTTCGGTAGTTGGTTCCAGCAATACAACGCCGGCCCCATCACCAAAGAGAGGGGCGGTTGTCCGGTCCGTATAGTCGGTAATCGATGACATTTTTTCGGCGCCCATTACCAGTACTTTTTTGTATTTGCCGGACTGGATAAAGCTTGTGGCTGTAGTCAGTGCAACAATAAAGCCCGAGCAAGCTGCCTGGAGGTCGAAAGCCAGGGCGTTTTTGATTCCCACTTTTTCGGCAGCCATCGAAGCGCACGAAGGGTAAATGTGGTCGGGTGTTGTTGTCCCGCAAATCACCAGGTCGATTTCTTCTGGTTTTGTGCCTGTTTTTGCGAACAGGTCTTCTATTGCTTTTGCAGCCATATACGAAGTTCCGGTATTGGGTTCTTTCAATATCCGTCGTTCCTTGATACCTACACGGGTGGTGATCCACTCGTCGCTGGTGTCCATCATGGTGCTAAGCTCTTGGTTATTCAGGATGTAATGGGGTACATACCCGCCGACACCTGTAATAACAGCATTGATTCTAGACATATTTTGAATATTAAGTACAAAAAAATCAAGCCCTAAAACCGTAGGATTAGAGCTTAACCGATGTTCAAATTTGTTTTATTTCTGGCAAGGGAGGCAGGAAATTAAACGGTAGCCAGTTTTTCGATAGCTAATTTGCCTCTGTAATATCCACATTCGCCACAAACTGTGTGGTATATATGTGCTGCACCGCAATTTGAACAAATTGCCAGTGTAGGAGCTACTGCCTTGTAATGGGTTCTTCTGCTTCTTGCGCGTTGTTTCGAAATCTTTCTCTTGGGATGTGCCATCTTGATTTTTTATTTAATTGTTTTCTGTTATATTCTGCAGACTTTCCCATCGCGGATCGGTCTGAACTTCATCGGTTGAAAAATCTTCATCGTCATCAAATTCAGGCGCGGTGTCATCATCGTCCAAATCATCTTTCTGACGGGTAATGTGTTTTTTTAGTTTCACTATCATGGTTTTATTGCACTCTCCTGCAGGATGCACATGCTTAATCGGGATGTTCAGCACAATAAATTCATATAGGAACCAGGCTATGTTTATAGCCCCTTCGGCTTCCGGCACAATGACAATTTCGTCTTCTTCCGAGAATGTGTCGCCGAAACGGACTTGCAGTTTTTCCTTGTAATGAATGGGTTGTTCCATGTCATCCAGGCAACGGTCGCAAGGTATGATGATTGTTCCATCGAGTACAAAATTTATTTCGTAGGTCGACAATTTCTTTTGTACAGTGACTTTTGCCTTTACGTTTCCTTTTTGTACTTCGGGACTATCAATTTTTTTAAAATACACATCGTCAAGGTCGAACTCCAGTGTCTGGGTGTCTTGGCTTATGTCTTTTAATTTTATATTGTATTGTTCGAATTTTGACATTATCACTTGATATTTAAAATCGTGCAAAGGTACAAAAATATGTTCTATTATAAAATATATTCTTTTCTATTTTACAAAAACTATTCAAAAGTAGGCTCTAATACCCATAAAACCAATGGAATTGACTAAGTAACAGAATTGGTTTGCAAATAGTTTATCTGCCCGGGCCGGTTTTTAAAACAATGCGGAATACAGTCCCGCTGTTGATTTCCGACTGTTTCACAAAGATTTTTCCGCCGTGGTATTCTTCGATAATCCGTTTGGCGAGCGAAAGTCCTAATCCCCAGCCTCTTTTTTTTGTGGTGAAGCCGGGGGTGAAAACCATCTTGAATTTGCGCTTGTCCATTCCTTTTCCTGTGTCTTTCACATCTATGTACACTTCCTCTGTTTTTTGGGTGGTGTTAATGTCGATAAACCCAACTCCGTCCATGGCATCGATTGCGTTTTTACACAGGTTTTCGATAACCCACTCGAACAGCGGGATATTCAGCCGGATAAAAATATCATCGTCGTTTTCGAAATGGCATTTGATGCTTACCTTCTGGGAAGTACGGTTAGCCATGTACTGCACGGCATTCCGCAGGGTTTCGTTCAGGCTTACCAGTTGCAGGTCGGGTTTGGAACCGATTTTTGAGAACCGTTCGGCTATGATCCGCAGCCGGTTCACATCCTTTTCCATGTCGGTTATCAGTTTTTCTTCTGTGTATTTTAGTTTTAATAAGTCGACCCAGGCCAGTAGCGACGAGATGGGTGTTCCGAGCTGGTGGGCTGTTTCTTTTGAAAGTCCGACCCAGACCTGGTTTTGTTCGGCCTTTTTAGTTCCAGAGAAGGCGAAAAACGCCACCAATAGGAATATTATAATGACACCGAACTGGACGTACGGGAAGTAGACCAACTGTTTAAGGAAGAGTGAATCATCGTAATATATGTACTGCACCGTGTTGTCGAGCTTCACTTCTATGGGGGGCCTTTTTGCTTTTAGCTGTGCAACTTCTTGCTTGTAAAATTCGTTGATGTTCTTTTTCGGCTCCTGTATGTTCCTCGAGAGCAGCATCTGGTCGTTGGAGTCGGTCATGATTACCGGAATGCTGGTGTTTCCTTCGATAATGGACGAAATGTAATTGATATCGGTGTTTTCGTCGGCCACAATAAACTGGCGTGTGGCCTCGGCCCAGATTTCAATTTTTTTCCTTTCTTCGTTGGCCAGCGATGTGGCCAGCCGGTTTGTGAACAGGGTCGATACTGAAACTATGGCGATGGCAACCAAAATGAAAATGAGTTTCAGGCGTTGCGATAATTCGTATAATTTATTGATATTGAGCATTAAGCAATGGGTTTGGATTGTGTTGCGAAAATTGTTGCTGTGAATATCGCCGGTATTCTTTTGGAACGTCAAATATACTAAAAAAGTATGACTTGTGCGGGGGATTTTCCATCTGGGCAAATTTATCGTACCTTTGCAATCGACATGACGCCATTTGCGTGTGTTCCAAAGGCTAAAAGAATAATTCAAATGCATAAATCAGGTTTTGTAAATATCGTGGGCAACCCCAATGTGGGAAAATCCACATTGATGAATGCCCTTGTGGGGGAACGGATATCGATCATTACATCGAAAGCCCAGACAACCCGTCACCGTATCCTGGGGATAGTAAATGGCGACGATTTCCAGATTGTGTATTCCGACACGCCGGGAGTTTTGAAACCCAATTACAGGCTCCAGGAATCGATGCTGAATTTTTCGCGTTCGGCACTGACCGATGCGGATGTGCTTTTGTACGTGACCGATGTGTTTGATTCATACGAAAAGAACCAGGATTTCGTAGAAAAGGTGAAACTTAATCCGGCTCCGTTGCTGCTTATTATCAATAAGATAGATTTAATCGACGAAGAACGGCTTATTGCTTTGGTCGAAAAGTGGAAAGGGCTTTTGCCCCGGGCTGAAGTTTTCCCGGTATCGGCACTCGAAAAATTCAATGTCGATGCACTCTTTAACCGGATTAAAGGGTTGTTGCCCGATTCGCCCCCATTTTTCGACAAGGACCAGCTGACCGACAAGCCCGCCCGTTTCTTTGTTAATGAAATTATCCGTGAGAAAATCCTGTTGAACTACGACAAGGAAATTCCTTATTCTGTCGAGGTGGAGGTCGAAAGTTTTGTGGAGGAGGAAAGGTTGATCCGCATCAATGCTGTGATTTATGCCGAGCGCGACTCGCAAAAAGGAATCCTGATTGGTCATGGCGGAAAATCGCTGAAAAAGGTCGGTACCGAAGCCCGCAAAGACATGGAAGTGT
Source organism: Paludibacter sp. (assembly GCA_035299105.1). Taxonomy (GTDB): domain Bacteria; phylum Bacteroidota; class Bacteroidia; order Bacteroidales; family Paludibacteraceae; genus Paludibacter. The sequence goes on from DATGXD010000139.1 coordinate 8,215, forward strand.
TTTTTGATAAAAAAGTCTTCCTCGAACTGTATGTGAAGGTTGAGAAAGACTGGCGGAACAAGGACAATAAATTGCGGAGTTTTGGTTATAATTTGGGTGAATAGCTGGTGTCGTTCTAAAATATACGTTTATGAAAAATTCCTTTGGTGTTATTGCAGCATTTTTAGGTGGAGCCTTGGTTGGCGGCGTTTTAGGTGTTCTGTTTGCCCCCGAGAGCGGCGAAGAAACCCGGAAGAAGATAGTTGATGCGCTTGAAAAAAGAGGCGTTAAACTTTCGAAAGACGAAATGGATGATTTGGTGGATGAAATCAAATCGCAGGTTGCAGCTGAAACAAAATAAATTTTTACAGTATTGAATATGGCGAATACTCAAGAACCGGTTGGCAGTTTCCAGCAACTGTACGACGATGTAAGGAAATATGTTGAGCTTCAGGCAGAATATGTGAAAGTGGAATTTGTTGAAAAACTGGCAATCCTGCTTTCAACTCTTTTAATCATAGGCTTGGTGGTAGTGCTGGTTATTGTCGCGCTTTTCTACCTGTTTTTCTCGTTGGCCTATGCACTGTTGCCTTTGCTTGGCAGCCTGGCGCTTAGTTTTGGTGTCATTTCGGGCGTTTACGTTCTCCTGATAGTCTTTTTCCTGACTTTCCGTAGAAAAATAGTTATAAATCCGTTGGTGAGGTTTCTTTCGAATCTGTTTCTGAAAAACCAAGATGACTTATGAAAATTGTTCCAACCACTTCGACGAAAAAACAGCAGGTTGACCTTGGTTATTTGACCGCCCGCAAGGCCGAATTAAAGGCGCGGATCCAACAACAGGAGCAGCAGATAGCATTGTCGACCCAAAACTTGCTTTCCCCAGCCACATTCTCGACCTATGTTTTTAAGGCATTCAGCAAAGGATTGAACATGGTCGATGGAGTCCTGATTGGTTATAAAATCATGCGGACTGTCCGGGGCTTGTTCCGGCGATAGTTTACAACTGCAACGAAAATCAGATTTCGTACGTTTTCATATCTTCCCCCGGCAGTGTGTTGCCGAATACCTTTTTTGCTTCGGCAAGCAGTGCATTCTGGTCGTTGTAGCGTGCCGAATAATGGCCGATGATCAGTTTCTTTACTTTGGCTTTCAATGCTATTTCGCCAGCCTGGCGGGCTGTGCTATGGAAAGTGTGCGCTGACCGTGTCGCTTCATCTTCCATGAAAGTGGCTTCGTGGTACAAACAGTCCACGCCTTCGATAATCGGGATTATCTTTTCGGAATACGCTGTGTCCGAACAATATGCATAGCGTTTTGGAGGCTCGCCAGGCCTGGTAAGCACCGAATTCGGGATTACCTCGCCATCTTCGGTGGTGAAGTCCTCACCTTGCTTTATCCTTAAGATTTTGTAAGTGGGAATCTTGTAAAAATCAATCATTTCCCGTATTATGTGTCGGTCGCGGGGTTTTTCTTCGAATAGGAATCCGCAGCTTGGCACGCGGTGTTTCAGCGGAATGGAAAAAACCTGGACGGAGCGGTCTTCGTAAATCAATCCGTGTTTCCGGGGGTTAATGGCATGGAAAATAATATTGAAAGGCATGTCGTTGCAGAAATATTGCAACTGGGGCTGCATGAGTCTTTCGAGGTCAGGTTGTGCATGGATGTGCAGGTCGGCAGTGCGGTTCAGCATGCCAAACGATGAGATGAGCCCGATAAGTCCGAAACAATGGTCGCCGTGCAGGTGTGAAATGAAAATGTGCCCCAGCCTGTTTATTTTGAGCCCCATCTGGCGCATGCGGATTTGGGTGCCTTCGCCGCAATCAATCATGAACTGCTTGTCGCGGAGTTCGAGCAGCTGCGAAGTCGGAAAGTTTTTCCGGGTAGGGAGGGCTGAACCGCAGCCTAATATGGTAAGTGTGACTTTTTGCATGATGTGTGTTTGAGAGAAGGCAAAAGTTATGAACAATCAAATGGATTCCAAGTCTTCCTTCAACAAGCTGAAAACTACCAAGTCAACAAATCCGCGTTGATGAAGTTCTCCGGCCCGTTCGATGCCTTCGCGTTTGAACCCAAGGCGCTTAGCCACTTGCTGGCTTTTAAGGTTCCCGGTAGCGGCTTTCAATTGTATCCTGTTCAGCTTAAGTGTTTCGAACGCGTAGCCAATCAATGCCCGGCACGATAAGGTCACAATTCCCTTGTGTTGGAACTTTTCGGAAAGCCAATAGCCGACCTCCGTCTTTTTATTTCCCGTGTCAATGTCTTTCAGCCCTATTAACCCCGCCAATCTCCCCTGGTAAAAAATACCAAATGTAAGTTCATGGCCTTCGGAATTCAGGTAGTCCTCCACAAACAGGCGCGTGTCATCGGGTGTTTTCGTTTCGGAAACGAAAGGAAGCCATTCGGACAGGTAAGGGAGTTCACTGTCGATAATGCTAAAGATTGGTTGAATATCCTCATAACCAAGTTCTTTTAGTTCAATGTCGCTATTTGCTTTCAGCTTTATCATACCTCGCTGTCAGGTTGGTGAAATAACAATCCTGGTCAAATCCTGGTTTTTTGTTTGAGCTTGAAGTCGCGGCCTAAATACTTTTCGCGAACCACCGGATTGTCCGCTAGTTCCTGTGAAGTTCCCTGGAAAAGGATCCGGCCTTCGAAAAGCAGGTAGGCACGGTCGGTTATCG
>DATGXD010000140.1:0-14268 GCA_035299105.1 Paludibacter sp.
TTACCGCTTTTTGTCGCGGCTGTTTGGTGTCGATTTGGCGATTGACACAGCAACCGGCAAGAAATACTTCGCCGAACTGGCAAAAAACCTGTTGCCTGAAAAAAATCCAGGCTTGCACAACCAAGCTATCATGGAATTCGGGGCATTGCAGTGTGTCCCCTCCTCGCCTGTTTGCACTTCGTGCCCGTTTATAGAAATGTGCAGCGCGTTCCGGAACAACACAATTCCGAAACTCCCGGTGAAAAAGCAAAAGACAACAGTGAAAAACCGTTTTTTCAACTACTTGTACATCGAAAACGGCAAAAATACTTTTTTGCAAAAGCGGACTGCCAAAGACGTTTGGCAAAACCTGTACGAATTCCCGCTGGTTGAAACGGACAAGTTGCTGACCATCGGAGAACTTGTAGCACATCCGGCATACAATGAAATATTTGGCAACCAACCAAATAGCAACCTTATAAAAACATCAAACCCGCTGAAACATGTACTGAGTCACCGGGTTATCCATGCGCAATTTTTCACCATCAACATCCAAAGTCCAGGCATTGAAACACCTACGGGTGCCATCGAAGTACCCCTCGACGAAATTGACCGCTATGCAGTTTCCAGGCTAATGGAACTTTTCCTTGAAAGCAGGACCACTATTTAGCAAAGAAATAGGCCTTCACCAACTTTTCCAAATCGTTGTATTCCCTGTACCCGACTTCCGATTTCCAGGCTGTTTTACCCGGGATAAAAACAAGTGTCGGCATCCCCTCAACATTGAAGCGCTGGGCTATTTGAGGTTCCTGGTCTACGTCGATTTTATACACGGTGAGCTTGCCCTTGTATTTGTTCTGGATGGTTTGCAGATGCGGTGCCAGCATTTTGCATGGGCGGCACCAGGTGGCGTGGAAATCGAGGATAAGGGGGGTATTGCCAACACGCTTGAATGTTTTGTCCTTGTCGAAATTCCACACTTTCTGTTTAAACGCTGCGGCATTCAATTCCACAATTTGTACATTTGCCGGATTCTGCGCCAACACTTTTGCGGAAATCATCAAAAAGAGGACGAATATCCCATACAATCTTTTCATTTTCATAAGTTTACTTTTTGTTATTTTATTTTTTCATTCTTCTGTTTATGCGTTCGATGCGAATGGTTGCTTTCCTTATTTCATTTTTCAGCCTCGAAATATCCTTCATTACAACCCACAAATGATAGGTTTCGGAAATCGCCTTTTTATCGTTTGGCTCCAAGAAATATGCATAATGCCTTTTCCCCTCCAAATCGACTTTAATGCGCGATACTGCGTTCTGCTCTACAAAAGCACCTATTTCTTTCCCTTTTTCATTTTTAAAAGTGATTGTCTCCCAATGCATGCCGCCATCCGAAAAACCATGGTTGAAAGCATTGCCCGTAGCAACGGTATCGGTACGGGCAAAAACGCCATCGACCGAAACCTGCACGGCAACATGTTCGATTTTCGCACCACAATAATTGCTAATTAAATAAAAGTCGGCATTTTCGTCGACATACGATTTGAGGTAAGTACGTGTTGCGTTGTTTTCGGTTCGTTGTGTTTTAAACACGAAGTTACCAAATTGCTGGTAGGCTTCATTCTTTTCGAAACGGAAGTTTTTCCGGATTGAATCGGCTTCGTGCTGCTTGACGGGCAACATTTCATTGCAATAGGCCAACGAGCGCGCACTTTCCCGCCTTACCACGGTATCTTCCAGGTCTTCAGCCACGCGACGTCGGTCGACCAGCTTGGGGAAAAGGATATGGATACTGTCTATTTCGATTTTAGCCGCATTCAATGAATTTTCAACTATCAGTTGTTCAATGTGTTTCAGACGTGCATCGGCTTGTTTTTCCTGTTCCTCGCGGGAGTTGCACGAAGCCAGGGCAATAAAGACCGGAACAACCGTGCAGAGAACCAGATATTTTCTTTTCATATTATTGGGGGATTAAAACATTACACCTACAGAAAATTCCATGCTTGCCGGCAAAAGAACTAGCGGTGTGGTGTAGCGGGGATTCGTTCCTGTAGTGTAGCCCGTCTTGCTTGCTACATTTGAAACCGATTTATTGAAAGCAATCAACCCGAACAGGGATGATGTTTTGTAAATCCGGTGTTCGATTCCCGCACCAAAGCAGTACGACAGGTGGGTTGGGCTGGTTATCAAATCGGTCTTAACGTATGCCGGATCCGCATCTTTTGCAACCGGGCTGTATTTTTCGTTGGCGCTGACAATGAAACCGAGCGAGAATCCCCCTTCGACAAAATAAGCCGTTTTCTTTACAAACGGTGTTCGAAGCCTTAGCTGCAAGGGGATTTGTATTTCATTGTAATTCAACTTGTAAGTATGGAAATGAATGGTATCAGCCAACGAAGCATTATCGTGGACATATCCGCCGAGTCCCTGAAAACCAAGTCCTGCGACAAAAGAAACCACCGAACCGAGCTGAAAGTCGGCCACACCCCCAAAACCCATTTTCAGCGTAGCGCCTTCGGCCTGCATATTGTCGTGTTCTACATTCATCCAGGCTACGGAGGGGGTCAACTTCAATCCAAACCTTACTTTTGGGGAATTGTCATCGGCAGGCATACTTTCCAGTCCGCCATTGTTATCCAACGGTTTTTGGGCAAATGAGTTCAGCCCGATACAAAGCGCAAATAACAGCAGTGCGTTTTTATACATATCTTCAAATATTTTTGTGAGGTCCACGTTGCAAATTTAATGGTTTTTTTCCAATACAAGAATCATTCCTTTTTCCAGAAGGGAATTCGGGGAACGAAATACACGTTAATGCCAATATTAAAACCCGGAATCCTGCATTTGAATATTTTACGACAAAATAACGTTCCGGCAGCCTGCAATTTCTTCTATTTTATAGCTGATTTGCAAATTTTGACTATCTTTGCTTGAAATTTTTCAAGAAACACTGATGCGAAAATCGTTCCTACAGGCATTGATGGCGTTTGTTTTTGGCTTACTTGCCAGCTCTTGTGTCACAACGCACCAGACCAATTACCTTCAAAAACCCAAGAATTTCATACCGGCCTACAACGACTCTGTTGCTTACCAGGATTACAAGTTAAAAGACGGCGACAGGCTTTATATCCTGGTTTATTCCACCGACGAAAAAACCAACATGCTTTTTAACGGGTCAAACAATTCAAGCTCCCAGTTGATTTCGGGGACACAAAACTCCGAGAACCTTGATTTATACACCTATATCGTTCAACATGACGGAAGCATACATTTCCCGGTTGTCGGCGACATTGAAGTGAAAGGGTTGACATTGCGGGAATTAAAACACAGGCTGGAGGATTCGATCAAACCTGTCCTCCCCGTTAACTCGGTGGATGTAAGAATGGTGGGGCGCTCGTTCAGCATAATCGGCGCCGGCAAATCAGGGAGATACACTTTCCCGAAAGAAAAGATAAACATATTCCAGGCATTGGCCATGGCAGGCGACCTGGGTTTTTATGCAGACCGGAGCCGGATTCGGATTCTACGCGAAACAGGCAACGGCAGCCAGATTAAAACATTCGATATCCGAAGTGTGGATATCATAAACTCGGAATATTATTACCTTGAGCCGAACGATGTCATTTTCATACAACCCCTGAAAGAACAATTCTTTGGGGTTTCAACATTCTGGATGGCCCTTTCAACTATCGTAACCACCTATTCCTTCGGCCTGATAGTATATAAAACGTTTCATTGAACGTACCTTTAGGATTTATGAAAAACAAGATACAACTATTTTTTGTCCTGCTAATACTGTCGACCTTGCCATCATGCTACAGTTACCGGAACATGCGCTTGTTGCAAGACGACAACCGCTCGTTGCCGGTGTATGAGAAATCCGACTACCACGATTATAAAATAAAGGTGAATGACGAAATAATCTACCGCCTCCTTAGCTCGGACGAAAGCACTTCAAAGCTGATTTCCCCGCAGACCTCTTCTTCGGGGCAGAACCAGATTTCGTACCGGGTGTTTCCCGATGGAACCATCGATTTGCCGTTTATCTCGGCAATACATGTGGAAGGGCTCACCCTGAACGAAGCGGCAACTGCCGTCGAAGCCCGCTTCCGGGAAATTATCCCCGATGCCGTTGTGAAATTAAGCATGGCGAATAAAACATTCACTATTTTCGGCGATGCCGGCACAGGTATTTTCCCCATTTACAAAGAGCGGCTGACCATATTCCAGGCCCTTGCCATGTCGGGCGACTTTTCCGAGGCCAGCGACAGAAGGCATGTCCGGATTATCCGCGAAACCGACAACGGGACTAGGATACTGGAGTTCGATGTACGTCCCAAAAGCATTATCGGCTCGGAATATTACTACATTTACCCGAATGATATTATTTATGTGCAACGCAAATTCTCAAGCTTTTACAAAGTCAACAATTATTATTCGCTCCTGACTGTGATAACATTCTCTTTATCGCTACTATACAACGTTTTAAACTACAAATAAGAAACACTTTCCCTGTGCCTGCCTGCACGCATGCATAAAAATACTCCGAAAACAATATGGAACAAAACAAATATGAAAAAGCCTTTGACGACAATGAGGAATCAGGATTCGACATCATGGAGTGGGTATCTTATTTTCTTCATCGCTGGTACTTGTTTGTTATAGGAATCATTTTATCATTGGGGTTGGCATACCTCGAGAACCGCTCCTACCTGCCTTCGTTCCAAACCGTGGGTACGGTCATCATTGATGAAAACCGCACCTCCCCGACCGGTTCCCAGGCACTTATGCAAGGTTTCGGCATTCAATCGGGCTACCGGAACATCACCAACCAGGTAATTCTGCTCCGTTCGAACGACCTGATATGCCGCGTGGTCGACAGCCTGCCCTTTTTAAAGGTGGACTACATATCGAAGGGAAGTTTCAAAACGCGCAATTTGTATAAAAATTCACCAATAATCATAGAATCGGACTACATCTCGGAAGAAGCCTACAACATGCTTTTTAAAATCAAATTGCGGGTAAACGGGACTTTCACAATCACTGTAGAAGACAACAAACTTTTAAGCAACCTGAGGATAGATGGCCGGTACGGACAACCGTTGCAACACAACTTGTTTTTCATCACGGTGAACAACAGCAATAAGAACTGGTTGAACTCCGAACTGTATTTCCAATTCCGAAAAAGGGAATCGCTGGTTGCAGATTTCGCATCGCGTTTAGGTTTCGGATTCATAGACCAGGGCTCATCGGTGTTACAGGTATCGCTTGAAAGTGAAACACCCGAACGCGATATTGATTTTATCAACAAACTGTTCGAGACTTTCCTTGCCGACAACCTCGAGAGGAAAAACGACGCAGCCAACAAAACCATTAAATTCATCAACGAACAACTAGGCTTGGTTTCGAAATCGCTGTCGACTTCCGAAGGCGAGATGACCGACTTCAGGCAAAACAATAAAATTGTGGATGTGAGCAGCCACACCAGCGATTTGCTGGAGAAAGCCTCCAAATTCGATGCCGAGCGGGATGCACTTAAATTACGCGAAACTTACCTGGATTATCTTACCAACTACCTGAGGACCAACTTGGCGGATGGAACAGTTGTAGCGCCAGCTAGCCTGGGGCTGAACGAACCCATGCTAATGGCATTGATACAACAGGTTAACGACCTGATTATCAAACGGAACAAATACCCCGAGAAAAACCCGCTGTACGATGACTACGCAAAACAAATCGAAAGTTTGAAACCCGCCATCATGGAAGTGATGAAGAACATGCGTGTCTCGCTCGAGATTGAAAAAGCAGACTTCAACAAAAGGCAGGCAGCCGTGAATAAAGACATAAAAGACCTCCCGAGCAAGGAACTTGCCATGAACGAAATAGACAGGAGGTATAAAATGAACGACAATTATTACACATACTTCCTGCAAAAGCGCGCCGAGTCGGAAATCCTGAAAGCATCGAACACTCCGGACAATAATATCTTGGACAAGGCAAGGGTTAAGACAATAACCAATTCGGGCAAACAATCGAAAACAACGCTTATGTTCTTGATGTTCGGCCTGTTGATTCCAACCGTGATTGTTATCCTGATTGAATTGTTCAACAACACGATCAGGTCGACCAAAGACGTTGAAAAGAATTCCTCGTTCCCGCTGATTGGGGTTGTCCGCCACACCAAAAACACCGACCCCTTGCTGGTGTCGAAAAACCCGCGTTCGGCATTTACCGAAATGTTCAGGGTAATCCGCACCCGGATCGAGTTTATCGTTCAGCGGAAAAACAATATCGTGACCATGGTAACTTCCACCGAGTCGGGCGACGGCAAAACCTACTTCTCCATTAACCTGGCTGCCATTTATTCCATGTCGAGCCGGAAAACAATCCTGGTGGACATGGATATCCGGAAGCCGAGCGTGAACCAGCGTTTCAACATCATCCAACCCAATGGTGTCACCAACTACCTCATCAACCAGTGCACGCTTGACGAAGTGATCCTGCGTTTGCCAAGGGTTGATTTTGACATTTTGCCCGCAGGTTCCATTCCTCCCAACCCGGGCGAGCTAATCCGTTCTGAAAAACTGGTCGACATGATTGCCGAACTCAGGAAGCGCTACGATTACGTGGTTATAGACACAAGCCCGATTGGAATGGTTACCGATTCGTATTCATTGGCGCCGTTGTCGGATGTGAATTTATTTATCGTACGAAACAATAAAACCAACAAATCGTTCTTTAAGAAGTTGGCCGCACAGCTTAAGCTGGATAAATTACCACATTTGTACACCGTCATCAACGATGTCGCCGATGAAGGGAACAGGTATTCAAGGTACAAATTGTATAAATATGCTTATCTGTTCGGTTACACGTATGGTTACACAACCAAAAGCAAGAAGAATGACAAAGACCAATATTTCCGTTACTATGAAGATGATACAGAAATCTAACCCGCAGACCAAACACAAAACAAGCATAACAAGAAATGGATAAAAATTCTAAAATATACATTGCCGGTCATTCAGGCATGGTGGGTTCGGCAATCAAGCGGAACCTCGAGGCAAAGGGCTTCAGCAATATTGTGGTACGCCCATCCAGGCAACTCAACTTATTGAGAGAACAGGAAGTAGCGCGTTTTTTTGAAGAAGAAAAACCGGAAGTGGTGGTGCTTGCAGCCGCAAAAGTAGGTGGAATTGTTGCAAACAACACTTACCGGGCCCAATTCATTTACGAAAACCTGATGATCCAGAACCATGTTATCCATCAAAGCTACCTGCACGGGGTAAAGAAACTTTTGTTTCTGGGTTCATCCTGCATTTACCCGCGGCTTGCCGGGCAGCCCATACACGAGGATGCCCTGCTTACCGGCCTGCTCGAAGCCACAAACGAGCCCTATGCCATTGCAAAAATTGCCGGGATCAAAATGTGCGAAGCTTACCATGCCCAGTATGGCTGCAACTTCATCTCGATAATGCCCACCAACCTGTACGGGCAGAACGACAACTACGACCTCGAAAAATCGCATGTGCTGCCCGCCCTGATCCGTAAAATGTACCTGGGGAAATGCCTTTGGGAGAACGACAGGGAAAAGCTACGCGAAGACCTTGACAAACGACCGGTTGAAGGAGTGGGTGGCAACGACAGCGAAGAAAAAATACTGGGAATCCTATCCAAATACGGCATTTCGAAAGACAACAGCGAAGTTTCGATAACACTTTGGGGGACAGGTTCGCCCATGCGCGAGTTTTTGCATGTCGACGACATGGCCGATGCCAGCGTGTTCCTGCTCCTGAACTACGACGCCCCCGACACAACCCCTTCGCATGTGAACGCCGGCTGTGGCGAAGACATTGCCATCAGGGACCTGGCGGAACTGGTACGGGAAACAGTTGGCTACAAGGGAAAAATTATCTGGGACGGCGAAAAACCGGACGGAACTCCCCGGAAACTACTCGATGTTTCGAAACTTAAAAGCCTGGGTTGGAAACCATCCATATCGCTGGAACAAGGAATCAAGCAGGTTGTTGACAATTATTTGAACTAAAAAAAATCTCAGGATAAATGAAAATTGCAATTGTCGGAACCGGCTATGTCGGTTTGGTAACAGGAACTTGTTTTGCCGAAATGGGCGTTGATGTGACTTGTGTCGACATTGACGCAAAAAAAATCGAAAACCTCAAGGACGGAATCATACCTATTTATGAACCAGGTCTTGAGGACATGGTGCTTAGAAATGTCAAGGCAGACCGGCTACATTTCACTACCCGCTTGACGGACATACTCAACGATGTGAAAGTTGTTTTCAGCGCTGTAGGCACACCACCCGATGAAGACGGCAGCGCCGACCTGAAATATGTGCTCGAGGTGGCGCGCACCATAGGCCAAAACATGCAACAATATGTGCTGTTGGTAACCAAGAGCACAGTTCCCGTCGGAACCGCCCGGCTGGTGAGGAAAACCATCCAGGAAGAACTCGACAAACGGGGTTTGCAGGTTGAATTCGATGTTGCCTCGAATCCCGAATTCCTGAAGGAAGGTGATGCCATAAAAGACTTCATGAGCCCCGACCGCGTGGTTGTGGGTGTGGAAAGCGAGAAAGCCCGCGAACTTATCACCCGCCTTTACCGGCCGTTCCTACTGAACAACTTCCGGGTTATTTTCATGGACATCCTTTCGGCAGAAATGACCAAATATGCCGCAAATGCCATGCTGGCCACCCGCATCAGCTTCATGAACGACATTGCAAACCTCTGCGAAATTGTAGGCGCCGATGTAAACATGGTGCGGAAAGGAATTGGCTCCGACCAGCGTATCGGGGGGAAATTCCTTTATGCGGGCTGCGGGTACGGCGGTTCCTGTTTCCCGAAAGATGTGAAGGCGCTGATACACACCGCCGAACTGCATGGATACGAACTGCGTGTGCTGAAGGCAGTGGAAGATGTGAACGCCTACCAGAAACAAGTGCTGTTCCACAAACTGGACAAACATTTCAATTCCGATTTCAAGGATAAGACAATTTGCATCTGGGGGCTATCGTACAAACCAAACACCGACGACATGCGCGAAGCCCCATCGCTTGTGCTGATTGAAAAATTATTAAAACAAGGTTGCAAAGTCCGGGTTTTCGACCCGGTAGCTTCACACGAGGCAAAGCGGATTATCCGGGATAAAATGGGACATTCCGAGGAGGTGTATTTTGCCACCGATATTTACGATGCCGTACTTGATGCGGATGCCCTTTTGCTCGTTACCGAATGGAAGGAATTCAGGATGCCAAGCTGGGGTGTGGTGAAAAAATCGATGAAAGGATCCCTGGTCCTCGACGGACGTAATATTTACGACAAGAATGAAATGAAAGAGCTGGGTTTTGTATACGATTGCATCGGTAACACCAACTAATCCCGGCCGGATCAATACCTTCCCTTCCACAGCATCCTGAGCCAGTCGCCGTGTTTGCTTTCGGCGGGGTTGTTTTGCACCTGCCAGATTCGTTCTCCGGTTAGTTCGTCGGGCAGGAACTGTTGCTCAACGAAATGGTTGGGGAAATTATGTGAATATTTGTAATCCTTGCCGTAACCAAGATCTTTCATTAACTTGGAGGGGGAATTGCGCAAATGCAGCGGGACCGGCAAATTACCGGTTTTTTCAACCAGTGCCAATGCATCATCAATGGCCAGGTAGGCCGAATTGCTTTTCGGGGATGAAGCAAGGTAAATGGTGGCTTCGGCCAGGATTATACGCCCTTCGGGCCAGCCGATTTTCTGCAAGGCATCGAAACACGCATTGGCCAGCAGCAATGCGTTCGGGTTGGCAAGCCCGATGTCTTCCGAAGCCGAAATAACCAGCCTGCGTGCAATAAACTTCGGGTCCTCGCCACCCGCCACCATGCGCGCCAGCCAGTAAATGGCCGCATCGGGATCACTCCCGCGTATCGACTTGATGAAGGCCGAAATAATGTCGTAGTGCATTTCGCCACCTTTGTCGTAAGCCGACGGGTTTTGCTGCAAGCGTTCGGTCACAATATCGTTCGTGAAAACAACTTTACCCGTTGGTTCCGAATTGACGACAAGTTCAATGATATTCAGCAGCTTGCGGGCATCGCCCCCCGAAAACCGCAACAAGGATTCCGTTTCCCTCAATTCCACATCGCGGTTTTTGAGTTCCATATCCGTCGATATTGCGAAGCTTGCCAGTTCGAGCAAGTCCTCTTTTTCCAACGGCTTAAGCACATACACCTGGCAGCGCGATAAAAGCGGGGTAATGACTTCGAACGAAGGATTTTCGGTTGTGGCCCCGATAAGCGTGACGGTTCCGTTTTCCACTGCCCCAAGCAACGAATCCTGCTGCGACTTGCTGAAACGGTGTATTTCGTCGATAAACAAAATAGGATTCGCCTGTGAGAAGAAACGGTTCGCCTTGGCTTTTTCAATCACCTCGCGCACATCCTTCACTCCCGAAGTAACAGCGCTCAACGTGTAAAACGGACGGTCGAGCTTGTTGGCAACAATACGGGCCAGTGTAGTTTTCCCCACGCCCGGAGGTCCCCAGAGTATGAAAGAAGCAATGTGCCCGGATTCAATCATCTGGCGCAAGATGGCTTTTTCACCCACGAGGTGTTTTTGCCCGATATAATGGTCGAGGGTTTGAGGGCGGAGACGTTCGGCTAAAGGCGGCATAATGTGTTTTTTTATTCGCACAAATGTACGGAAAAATTGCTATCCGGAGTAACGCCGGATATCCGGTATTTGCTGGAAAAAACGACAGGATTACAATTAACGCGAGCCCGCAAGACAAACCATTCATAATCAGCACAAATCGTCTCTGAATCCTGAACCAACGGTCAGCGGGGCTAAACCCGTGGTTAATCGTATTCAAGCACTTCGGGCTTATAGAGACCCGGAGAATCTCATGTCGAATTCAGGTTTATTTTGCAAAAAGCAAAGGCTTTACCTGCATCATGCACCATAAAGCCTTACTTGCCAGAATTCACCCCGAACGGCAACTTGAGTTATAATGCTTCCGCCTTTTTCCAGATTTGGCTGTAAGTATTGTTAATCCCTTTGAGATACAGCAAATTATTCTTCAATGAGATTTTGAACAAATTTTTGCCTCCCCTTGCCATTAGCATGCCAGGGGCAGTATAAACCAGGTTTTCGGTGTATGTGTCGTTTTCGAGGCTATAAGTGCCAAAGAAAACCGCCATAAACACCCCATCGTTTTTACGGGCCTGAAGCACGGTGAAGTTTTCAGGAGTAATAAGCTTGTATTCGACGACTCCGGCATCCATAACGATGGCTTTGCCTGTTGAGTCGCATTGTTGCCAGGAACCCGTGAGCAACGATTTTTCAATGGATTGGCCAAATCCTTTCATCGAAAAAACAAACAGCAGACACGTGGCCGCGAGTGGTAGTAAGAAAGTTTTTTTCATGATTTACAAGTTTTTAAGTAGTTATGATCAAATCTTATCCTCTGAAAGTCAAGTCTTGAAAAAACACATCAACAAATTACCTTGAAACACTAAAAAGCACTAATACAATAATAAAACACAGGCAAAATACAACCCGTACACTTATTTCCCTATTCTGGCGTAACGCAATTGCACCAACCCCTTGTCAAAAGAGATTGCCTCCACCAGCTTTAGCGGCAGTTCGGGAAGCCCGTTTTCGAAAAGCCGCAAGCCGCCACCCAACAATACAGGGATTATGGATATGCAAAAAGTGTCAATCAGATTGTGTTTCAGCAAGGTATTGACCAGCATGGCACCCCCGTCCACAAAAACGTCCTTTCCTTCGCTGCTTTTCAGTTCCTGCACCAACTTGATTGGATCCATGGCGTAGAATTTTACATTCCCAATATCCGGACGCGGTTTGCGGGTCACCACGTAGGTCGTCTTGTCGGGATGCGGGAATGCAATACCCATCGAAAGCACCTTGTCGTAGGTTTTGCGCCCCATGACCACGGTGTCAACCCCGTTCATGAAATTGGTGTAGCCGTAATCCTGCCCTTCTTCCTCCACCATTGAAAGGAAGTCGATGCTGTCGTTGCTCGCGGCAATATAGCCATCGAGGCTCATGGCAATGAAAAGTTTTATATCCCGTCCTGTAAGCATGGCATTTCGTTTTTCTGCACAAGTTTCATTAATTCCAAAACCGTATTCCAATTCCGGGTAGTGGCCGTAAGCTTCAATTTGCTTTCAAAAAAAGTATTGTTCAGCTTCGTCCTTCCATATCCGCCCGGGCAATGGATATAAACAACCCTGCCCACACACTTGAATTCATCGGGACTGTAATCGTTCCCGGCAATTGCCCCAAGTTTCGATGGTTCGGGAATATCCGAAAGAAAAGTCAGGTAGAAAGAGGCAGGGTCTTTCCCCTTGCCGGGAATGAAAGGATTTTTTGCAATTGCATCTTCCAGTTCATCGGCGGCAAGCACCAGCACTGCAACACTGAACCCATAGGTTCCAGCTATTTCCCCTGAAATAAGCTGCGCCAATTGCTTCACCTCCATTGGACCTGCATTGAAAACAACATTCCCGCTTTGTATAAATGTCACGACAGATGAAAAGCCAAGCCCGGTGTACAATTGTTTCAACCCGGCCATGTCAACCTTGCGGTGCCCGCCCACATTTATGCCCCTTATCATGGAGATATACCGTTTCATTTTTTCGTTTTCTTATTATTTGGCTCTCTGCCCGCCTCCTGGCCGAGTTTTTTTAAGATCTCGTTCAGCAGGTTAAATTCAACTTTATGGATTTCCAGTGCCTCCTGCTGCAGACTCAGTATTAAATGATCCACTTTTTCATGCAACATCCTCACTTCAATTTCCGATTTCAGGTTGGTCATGTAGTCCTTTTTTGCCCTTTCGCGGTCTTTTTCCTCCTGCCTGTTTTGGCTCATCATGATAACCGGGGCCTGCAGTGCGGCCAGGGTCGACAAAATAAGGTTCAACAATATAAACGGATACGGGTCGAAACCCTTGTTATTGTACCAATAAACATTCAAAACCATCCAGGCAACCAGAAAAACGGTAAAAATAACAATAAATACCCAACTTCCGCCAAACCCCGCAACCTTGTCGGCAATTCGCTGCCCGAAGGTGGTATTTTGTGGTAAATCATCTTCAAATTTGCGCTGCAAGGGCGTGTTCGTGTTCAACGAACCCATAACCGTTTTTTCGAGCGAAGAAAGTTCACCTTTCATCTGCTTCATCAGGAACGCTTCAATGTATTTCTGCCGGTACATGTTCAGTTCGCTTTCAGCCAACGAATGTTGGCGTGCGAACTCCGGGTTTTCTTTCAAAATCAGGTCCATAATGGACTTGCTGATTGACGATGCCGGAATCTTTTCGGAAATAGGAAACTCGTTTCCCGTCAAATCGCTCTTAAATGTTTCTATTTTTTTTGCAGTGTTCACTTTTACAACAGGAATTACCCAATACACACAACGAAACTTAAATTCACAACTATTGTATAACACCAACTTAAGCTTTCTCGTTCAATGGCAAGTCGATTTTTTCCAGATTAAAATCTAAGAGGTAAAAAGCAAGGGGCCACTTCAAGCAAAATTCCTTTATATAGCCTGAAAATCAAGCATGTACAACATTAACCGGAGAGGTTCGCTTCAAACGAAGCCCTTGCCGGGTACCTACCTGCCTGTATTGAGCGGCGGTGTCCGACCCACGAGCAGCTTTGTGTTTCCTGTGCCTGGGTGGTGCAAATCTTATTCAATTTCATAATAAAACTAATCCGTTAAACTCCAATGACTTTTTCGTTATGCGTTTTTTTTAATAAACATGCAATTAAAGTATAACAACGCTGATTATTCGGGAATTTTTACGACCTTTGTAGCCTAAATAAATATTTAAATTTTTAGATGAAAACAAACAACGAAAAATGGCATGGAAATTCGAAGTCTAAACCGAATGCAGGTGCCGGCCGTGATGGTAAATCGTATGAGAAACGCGATGTGAAATCGATATTGAAAGGCTCGCGTGGAGCCGGGAAATTTAATTCAGACAGGCACGAACAGGATGAACGTCCTGCCTATGGAGAAAGAAAACCTTGGGAAAACAGGGATAGCAAACCTTCCTTTGGAGAGAAAAAACCGTGGGGAAACAGGGAGAACAAGCCTTCGTTCGGAGAAAAAAGGTCATTTGAACTCAAAGGCGACAGACCTGCTTACGGCGAGAGGAAACCTTATGAAAAAAGGGAGGGACATTCGTTCGACGGTCCGAAAAAACCATGGGAAAACCGCGACAACAGACCTTCGTATGGCGAACGCAAGCCATGGG
>DATGXD010000141.1:0-1638 GCA_035299105.1 Paludibacter sp.
GAACTGGACAAGGAAAAGACAACGGTAAAATTTCCGGTTATCCCCGAAAACGGCAAATCGGAAACCAGGCACTGGGTGAAGCATTACAACCTGGATGTAATAATAGCCGTAGGTTACAGGATTAATTCGTACCAGGCCACCCAGTTCCGGATCTGGGCCACGAACGTGCTGAAAGGAATCATCCTGAAAAGCTCCCCTGACGACAAGGAAAATGAATTGCTCAGCAAACTGTTCGGGAGGAACTACTTCGACCAACTACTGGAACGTATCCGCGAAACAAGGCTGTCCGAGCGGCAATACTTCCAGAAACTGGCCGATATCTACGCCGAATGCAGCATCGATTACGAACCAAATTCAACATTGACAAATGATTTTTTTAAAAATATCCAGAACAGGCTTCATTGGGCGATAACCCATAAAACCGCCGCCCAAATAATTTACGAACGCGCCGATGCAGGCAAACCAAGCATGGGACTGATGAATTGGAAAAACGCCCCGAACGGCAAAATCATGAAATCGGATGCCGGGATTGCCAAAAACTACCTGAGCGAAGAAGAGGTAAGCCGGATGAACATTTTGGCAACAAGCCTTCTCGACTTTGCTGAAAACCAGGTGCTAAGGGGCAATATCATGACCATGGAACAATGGTTGCGGAAACTGGACATTTACCTGGAAGTAAGCAATTACGACCTGCTCCCGGACAAGGTCGACATCACACCCGAACAGGCCAGGCAAAAAGCCGAAGAAGAATATGAGGAATTCAAGAATAGATTGAAAAGCAAGTAACAGACAAAACTAATTAGTTTGTGTTATTATCTCCGGAGTTATTGGTTCAATTATCAATTTATTATCCGTAAATTTGTGACCCACAAAATCTACCAAAGGGGGCGGAGTAATAGATTGGCATAAATCCCCCCCATTATTCTGACAAACCCATAACTTGTAACTCGCAATTATTTAATTATGAACTCATTTCTACACCGCGTTGCAAAAGCCTACTTCTCAGAATACAAGGAGTCAATCACCGATTTCACTTTCGTTTTCCCAAACCGGAGAGCCGGGCTGTTTTTCCAGCGCTACATTTCGCGGCTATCCGACAAACCGCTTTTCTCACCTGGGATACTGACTATCAACGAATGTTTTAGCTTGGCCTCACCCTGGCAGGCCGCCGACCGGCTGAGTAACTTATTCCGCTTATACTCCATTTATAAAAAACAAAGCGGCAGCACCGAATCGTTCGATTCATTCGTGTTTTGGGGCGAAATGTTGCTGTCCGATTTCGACGAAGTGGATAAATACCGGATCGATGCACGGCAACTATTCACCAACATCACCGACCTGCACCAGATAGACAAGCTGTTCGACATTTTCACCGAAAAGCAGGTTGAAGCCATCAGGCAATTCTGGAAAAATTTTGTCCCGGTCCGCGAAGGCAAATCACAGGAAGAATTCAGGGCAACCTGGAAAATCCTGTTGTCGGTTTACGATGAATTCAGGGCATCCCTCATGGCCGAAAACACGGCCACGGAAGGTATGGTTTGCCGCGATGTGGCCGACCGCCTGCATGCGGGCGAAGAAATCGGGAACTACAGCGGAAAACAATTTGTATTCGTGGGGTTTAATGCACTTACCCCCTGC
>DATGXD010000142.1:0-1737 GCA_035299105.1 Paludibacter sp.
GACAATCGGCACAATTTATCGCCCTTAACAATATCGTGCAAGCAGGCGACAACTTTGTAGCCACTTCGCATTTGTATGGGGGGACTTACAACCAGTTTAAAAACCAGTTTAAACGCCTGGGCGTGGAAGTCCGCTTCACTCCCACCGACGAACCCGCCGAATTCGAAAAACTGATTGACGGGAACACCAAGGCTCTGTACCTGGAAACCATCGGAAACCCCGATTTGAACATACCCGATTTCGAAGCAATCGCAGCCGTAGCCGACCGCAACGGGATTCCATTAATCGTGGATAATACCTTTGGTGCGGGAGGTTACCTCTTCCGTCCGCTCGAACACGGGGCAAGCGTGGTGGTTGAAAGCGCCACAAAATGGATTGGCGGACATGGCACTTCGCTCGGCGGAGTGATTGTCGACAGCGGGAAATTCAACTGGGGCAACGGCAAATTCCCTGCCTTCACCGAACCGTCGGACAGTTACCACGGACTGGTTTTCTGGGATGTTTTCGGCACTGATGGCCCGTTCGGGAACATTGCATTCAATATCCGCGCCCGTGTGGAAGGCCTGCGCGACTGGGGTAACGCTATCAGCCCGTTCAACTCATTCCTGTTGTTGCAGGGGCTCGAAACCCTTTCGTTGCGTGTGGAACGCCATGCAAGCAATGCGTTGGCGCTGGCGCAATGGCTCGAATCGCACCCGCAGGTAGAATACGTGAATTATCCCGGCCTCGAAAGCAGCCCATACCATACATTGGCTACCAAGTATTTGAAAAACGGGTTCGGCGGGGTGATTTCGTTCAAGCTGAAAGGCGAAGCCGAAAAAGCAGACACGTTTATCAACAACCTGAAACTGATTAGCCATCTGGCCAATGTGGGCGATGCCAAGTCATTGATAATCCACCCGGCGGCCACCACCCACGAGCAACTTACGCCCGAGGATAAAATTTCGGCAGGGGTATTCCCCGGATTTCTCCGCGTGTCGGTGGGAATCGAAAACATTGCCGATATCAAGGCTGATTTGCAACAAGCCTTCGATGCAATAAAATAATGGAAAACGGTTAGTACTTTCTGATAGGGATAGAAAAGGGGAACTTTCGATTTGAAAGTCCCCCTTTTTGTTGTTGTGATTTTTTCGTGGAATCAGAATTTATAGCGTACTGCCAAACAAACCCCGTCATAAGCCCCATACGACATCCATCCCGGCTTAACCAAGAAAATAACAGGCCGGTAATCGAGTGAAAGCTGCAGGGGAAAACTAAAATTATATTCAGCACCGATTTGTCCTGCTATTCCGACAAAAGCGCTATTTGTATAGTAACTTCCGTACGACAACCCCGCAACTGCTCCTGGGCCGACATACCAATTCAGTCCATCGGTTACCGATGACAGGTCGAACACCCAATGATAGATACCGGTCAAACCTAGCCGCCCGTATCCAGTCCCAGACAGGTTCGACCCCCAATACCCAAAACCTAAATCAAGTTCGACCCTGTTCTTGTCACTCAATGGATGTTGGTAAGACAACTCGCCGACTCCACCAAAGCGTAAACCAATGGCTTTGCCGTTGACCTGTGCGTTCAAAGCACCAGCCACACCCAATGCCAGTACCAACGAAAGAATAATCTTTTTCATGCTTGTGAATTTAAAATGTTATTGAAAATTATCTATGTTTTTTCTTTGAAACCCTTGTATGCGAAAATAAACAAATATATGCAAATATAGTTCAACGGCTTTGCATT
>DATGXD010000143.1:0-1649 GCA_035299105.1 Paludibacter sp.
AAGGACTTTCCGGTTTTTCAGTCCATATTTTATTTTCAAGCTGTTTTTATCCTGCTGTGCAACCAGGTGGGTTCCATGCGGTATGACCGATATCTTTTGTTTCGAAACGCCATATTCGTTCACCAGGATATCGGCCGAATCGTGTGTCATGACCACAATCCCCCGGCAGGCCGATACGAGGTTCTTAACCTTCAGCTTCAGTTGCTTGTCGGGATTTGGAAGCACCGTGTGGAAAACAAGCACAACCGGCTTGGTGATTTCGTACAGCAAATCGAGGAAAGCATCCTCATTCTCGCGGTACAACCCGAATTCGTGCTGCACCAATATTAGTTGCAGCTGTTCGTCTTCATTGATTTTCCCTGCCAGCTTCATGAATGATGCCCGGTGGGAAGTGTTCAGCTTGTATTTAACTTCCGGGGGATATTCGTTATCCATTTCCCCTGCTTCCAAGGCACAAACGCGTATGGACAGCGAACTGCTGAACTTTTCGTCGAGGGCCTTTATCAGGTCCTGCGAATAGGTGGCAATCCCACACTCCCGCGGGGGGTACGACGTGATTACAAGTATTTCCGACTTCGCCGGGTTTCTATATGGTGCCACGAACCGTTTCATCCGGGTTGAAGCATTTCGCTGGTAGGTTGTGTTTTCATAACCCAGAACTGGTTGCCGGGTTTCGATCCTGTTAATCTGGTTCGATCCATTGTTTTTCATAATCATAAGTTTTAGTTTTTCCATCAAATACATTAGTTATCTCTTCGGTAAACAACAACTCCTGCCCACACAGTTCCCTGCCCGCCTTTGGTGTGCCTGCAAGCGACTACACGCCCTTTTTCCGGGGCTTCTTTTGCCGTTTCCTTTTAGCGTTGAACGGCTCGGGCATGGTGTCGCCAAACAAATAACCCCAGGGGTTGAGCGACTCGATATGGTCGAAAACCACCTTTACAATTGCCAGCATGGGAATGGAAAGGAACATGCCCGGAATCCCCCACAGCGAATTCCCCACCAACACAACTATGATTGAAAAAAGGGCATTTATCTTCACCTTGGATGCCACGATAATCGGGACAATATAGTTGTTGTCGAACAGTTGTATAAGATAGAAAACAACCATTATATAAACTGCGTACCAAGCCGATTCCTTGGTAGCCAGGGCCACCATCATGGGTATAACCACACCCACAAGACCTCCCACATAAGGTATCATGTTCAACAAAGCCCCGATTATCCCCAGCAAAACCGCGTATTCGATTCCCATGACCAGCAATGCGGTTGCTTCCAGCACCGCCATGATTACCACTTCTATCAAAATACCTACCAGGTAATATTGAATAATGGTTTCTGTTTCCCTGACAATCAGGTCCATTTCAAGTGTATCGTTGTTGGAAAACAGCCTCCGGATAAATTCAAGCAAAAGCGGCTTGTAGTACAAAATCACAAAGACATACACCGGCACAAGCAGCACCAAGGCCAAAGCGGTCCCCACGCCGAGCAGGGTTTTCCCTATGGCCACGCTCCCAGTGTTGATAATCTCGCTTTGCATCCGTTTTATCCAACCGTACATTTTGTCCGTCTTGATGTTCAGCGTTTCGGACAGCCAACTTACAAATTGGTTGGCCAGCACCGTGAACCTTTCCACCAGTTTAGGCCAC
>DATGXD010000144.1:0-4618 GCA_035299105.1 Paludibacter sp.
TAATATCTCGAGAATTTTCTCGTACTTTGTTATGAAGTTGTTCATTATTATTTAATTGATTGGTAGTCTTTTAAATATACGGATTTTATCCGAAATGAACAACTTTTTTTATTTCTATTTGATTAATGCACTACGGGTTAAACTAATAAAATCGGGTTGTAGGCTTACGATTTAAAAATGCAACATCATTTGTTCCACGCACTTTGTAAAACCCTTGATTTCAAATTGACAGGTTACTGCAATAAAACTGGTTGAAAATACTTTTTCAGTCTTTTACCCTGCCGCCGCAAATCCAGGTTTTGCTGAAATAATTTTCATCGAGATTGCTCACCATCACACCTCTCGAAGAAGAGGTATGTGCAAACCCACCTTCCTTCAAGTATATGCCCACATGGTTGACACTTGATTTGCCTTTGCCGGCAGTGTTGAAAAAAACCAGGTCGCCTTCCCTGAGGTGCGAACGGTTGATTTTACGGCAATTTTTTTTCAGGATATTTGCGGCGTTTCGTTCCAGGGTTTTTCCATATACTTTTTTGTAGACCATATACACAAAGCCGGAACAATCGACTCCCGAATGCGACAGGCCGCCATCGACATGTGGCGTGTAAAGCCACGAAGCCACTTCCTTGTAAAGTTCAAAATTGTCCTTACGGCTTTCCTCCAACCCCAGCGAGTGGTAAGTTTCATTGTGCATTTTCTTCTCGAGCCTGCGCGTGCTGCTACATCCTGCCAACACCACGACAATAAATAACAGCAGGTAGCCTGAAACCGTAATTTTCGGACAAGGTTTCACAATTTTCTGAAAGTAACTGGAATTCACGTTGGAGGTATTTTCCACAAATATACTGTGAAATTGTTTAAAATAAACGTTAATCAAATAATTATGGAAAATCACGTTACTCAATACCTCACTCTGGCGCAATAGCAATGCCAGCAAATCGACATGTCCCTTTCTCGGGAAAACTACTCAACAAAACTTTTTGTCCGAACAGCAGTTATTTGTTTTTTAGTTGTTGTATCTTTGTTCTTCCAAACTTCTTTCAAACATTGTCCAACAATAAACCGCCAACATATTTATCCTCAAGGTTTGAACGCATGAAAAAATATTATTTCACTTTTTTCTTCCTGCTGTTTTATACGGTTGTTTCTGCAACGGAACCTTTCCGTTTCGTCCTTTTTTCGGATCTGCACATAGCCATGGCAAATCCGCAGGCTTCGGAAGACTTGATGAATGCAGTGAGGGATGTGAACTCGACCCGTGGTGTCGATTTTGTGCTGGTGGACGGGGATGTGTCCAACCTGGGCGATACCGCCTCGCTGATACAGGCCCGCGGGATTTTGCAGAACCTCAACATCCCGTTTTACGTCCTTCCCGGAAACCACGATATTCTTTGGGACAGCCCGGCTGCGGGAAACTTCAACTTGGTTTTCCATTCCGATAAATTCTGTTTCGACCACAAAGGCTTCAGGTTCATTGGTTTTGCCACAGCTCCTTTAACCCGCTCGGGGAAGGCTGTTGTGCGGAAACAGGATGCCTGGTGGATAAAAAAAACCTTGTCGCAAAGGAAGATGCCTGTGTTTGCTGTAACGCATTTCCCGTTGGCAACAGGTGATGTGGATAATTGGAAGGCAATAACCGACCTGTTGAAAAAGCACGATATCCGTGCTGTCATCAACGGGCATTACCACCGGAATGTGTTGCTCAACTTCGATGGGGTTCCGGGGATTGTTTGCCGCTCGAATTTACGTTCGAAAACCGATGAGGGTGGTTACACCTTGTTTTCGGTCTCCGATTCAATGCGTGTTTACGAAAAGAAAACCGGTAGTCCGGAAGAGTTGTGGCTTACATTACCCCTGAAAACCGTGAAAAAACAAGAATGATTATAAGCTGTTTAAACCGCGACAGCATAAAAATATTAATTCCACATGAACCTGAAAACAATAGCCGGATTTATTGATGCGAAGGTTGAAAATCTTCCCGATGCTGAAATTAACTGGCTGCTTACCGATAGCCGTTCGCTTTCATTCCCGGCCGAGAGCCTGTTTTTTGCCCTGAAAACTGCCCGGAACGATGGACATAACTATGTCGGGGAACTTTACGGGCAGAATCTCCGGTTCTTCGTAGTGAGCGAGGTCCGCCCCGAATTCGAACAACTTGCCGGTGCCGTTTTCCTGCAGGTCGGCGACACGTTGGATGCGTTGCAACAATTGGCTGCTAAGCACAGGCATGCTTTCAACATACCGGTGATAGGCATTACCGGCAGCAACGGAAAAACCATAGTCAAGGAATGGCTGTACCAGTTGCTACATGTCGATTATCCTATCACGCGCTCACCCCGGAGCTACAACTCGCAGATCGGGGTGCCTCTTTCGGTTTGGGCGCTGAATGAAAGCACGCAGTTGGGCATTTTCGAGGCCGGGATTTCCCGGCCAGGCGAAATGCAGCGCCTGGAACCGATTGTCAGCCCCACGATAGGCATTTTCACCAACCTGGGTGATGCACACCAGGAGAATTTCCATGGGATGAAACAAAAATGCGAGGAAAAACTCAAGTTGTTCCGGAATTCCTCGGTGTTGGTCTATTGCAACGAAAACAAGCTGGTGGAAATTTCTATTGCCCAGTCGGGATTCAAGGGGAAGCTGATTTCCTGGGGGAAAAGTAACAAATCAGCCGTACAGGTTCAACATGTGGAGAAAAACACCGGGCGGACTTTGGTTGGCTTGCAGTACGATGGAGTTGCCATGCAATTTGGCATTCCATTTACCGACGATGCTTCCATTGAAAATGCCTTGCATTGTGTGGCGCTGATGCTGCATTTCGGTTATGCGCCCGATGAAATAGCGTGGCGGATTTCCAGGCTCGAGTCAGTCGCCATGCGCCTCGAAGTGAAGGAAGGTGTTCGTAATTGCCAGATTATCAACGATAGTTACAATTCCGACCTGAATTCGTTATCCATTGCCCTCGATTTCCTGAACCAGCAGGCCACGGATAAAAGCCTGTCGCGAACCCTGGTGCTTTCCGATATCTTGCAGAGTGGCCAGTCACCAGTGGTTTTGTACAAAGCTGTGGCTAAGTTGTTGGAAAATAAAAATATACGGCGCGTTGTAGGGGTTGGTCCGGAAATTTCGAGCCATGCCGATTTGTTCCGGATCGCGGAAAAGGAGTTTTTCCAAACCACCGATGATTTCTTAAAATCATCGCTAATACGCGATTTCCAGCATGAGATAATCCTGCTGAAGGGTTCGCGTAACTTCCATTTCGAAGATATTGCCGAAAAACTGGAACTGATAGCCCACGAAACAATCCTGGAAGTGAACCTGAACGCCTTGGTCGACAACCTGAATTATTTCCGTTCGAAACTTCGTCCCGAAACGAAGATCATGTGCATGGTGAAGGCTTTTGCCTATGGGAGCGGTTCGGTGGAGGTGGCCCGCACGTTGCAGCATCATCGCTGCGATTACCTGGCGGTGGCGGTGGCCGACGAAGGGGCAGAGCTCCGGCGCGAAGGCATAAGGATTCCGGTGGTGGTGATGAACCCCGAGAAAGGGAGCTTCGGAATGATTTTCGACAATAACCTGGAACCTGAAATTTACAATTTCCGCTTGTTCAATTCGTTTTGCGCGGCAGCCGAAAAGCTGGGTTTGGTGGACTATCCAATCCATGTTAAGATCGATAGCGGGATGCACCGCCTGGGGTTTGAGCCCCAGGATATGGATTTATTGCTCGAAAGGCTTCAGTCCCAGACCCAATTGAAAGTCCGTTCGGTTTTCTCGCATTTGGCCGGGGCGGATGAGGAAAGGTTCGACGAATTTACCCGGCAGCAAATCGAAACCTTCAATGCCTGCGCCGACAAGATTTCATCGGGATTCAACCACAAAATCATGCGGCATGTGCTGAATTCGGCCGGGATCGAGCGTTTCCCGCAATACCAGTTCGACATGGTTCGCCTGGGTATTGGCCATTACGGAATCAGTTCGTTGCCCGGTATGGAGTTGAAGCAGGTTTGCGCCCTGAAAACCATTGTTTTGCAGATAAAAAATATTAAAGCAGGTGAAACGGTGGGTTACAGCCGCAGGGGTATAGTGAACGAAGACAAGCAGATAGCTGTTATTCCGATAGGATATGCTGATGGCTTCGACCGCAAATTGGGTAATGGAGTGGGGGAAGTGCTTGTAAACGGCCGCCGTGCCAAGGTAATCGGGAATGTTTGCATGGATTTGGTCATGATTGATGTCACCGGTATGGATGTGGCCGAGGGCGACGAAGTCGAGGTTTTTGGCGAACGGCTTCGGGTGGCCGAAGTGGCTGGCTGGCTCAAAACCATTCCATACGAAATACTTACAAGCGTTTCGAGACGTGTAAAACGTGTTTATTTCCAGGAATAATTAGTTTTTTTACAGAAAAATGGTTCTTGTACAGGTTCAAAATATCCAGACAGCATCGGTTTTGCTGGCAAGCGCATCGAAGCTGGCCGGACAACTTAAAAAGGCATTCGGTATTTTGTACCTTATCGATATGGATGAACAGTATGCACAAGCGGAAATTGCGTTGGATAATTTGCTGGATGGGTTGGAACTGGCAGATTTCCAATGTTTCATACGAAAGTCGAAGCCGGGT
>DATGXD010000145.1:0-8596 GCA_035299105.1 Paludibacter sp.
GTGGACTCCATGTCTTTTTTCAGGTCGGCGGTGGCTTTCACCTGGTCGGGGGTATCTTCGTAGATAAAGGATGCTTCCAATTCCTGTTGCAGGTAACTGTCAGGCGAATAAGCGAAACCTTTTTCGGCTTTCCGCTTAGCGTACAGCTTAATGAGTTCGCGGGCTATGTCCTTCACCTTCGTTTTGGTACGCTCTTTCAGGCGTTCCCAAGCTCCGGAGCCAAGCTTGTTGATTTTGGGCGCTTCGCCCTCCTTCCCCTTGTATTTCGAAATGCGGTGAAGCGCGTGTATGCTCACGAAAATAATGTCATCGTCCTTGTAGATAAGTTTCACCATTTCCTGCATTTTGCCATTCACATTTGTCTTCACCAGACCCCCGAAAGTCCCCACACCGTGGTCGACATGCACCATGTAATCGCCCAACTGGAACTGGTTCAGCTCCTTGAGTGTCATTACTACTTTTCCGAGACGGGTTTTGTCGGTCTTGAGCTGGTATTTATGGAAACGGTCGAAAATCTGGTGGTCGGTGTAGCATACAAGCGACAAGTCGTGGTCGATGAATCCTTCGTGGAGTGTGTCTTTCACCGGTTGGAATGCAATATCGTCTCCACGGTCTTTAAAAATAGCCGCAATGCGATCGGTTTGCTTTACACTGTCGCTGAAAATATACAGCTTGTAGCCGTCCGCCGATTGTTTTTTCAGGTTATCGCTTACCAGGTCGAAATTCTTATGGAAAACCGGCTGTGGCGAAGTATTGAACCGGATTTCGGATTTTGCACGGAAATAAGATTTTTCACCCCATTCCAGAACACGGTATTTCTGCATTTGTGCAGCAAGTTCCTCGCCCGTGATTTGTGAATTGGCTAAATCGGGTATTTTGTGAATGTCGTCATTGGCTTTAATAAGCGCTTCGTCGTAAAACTGGTTAACGCGCTCCCGGACGAACGAAAAGTCGGTATAGCTGAACCATGCATCCGAATCGACGAATTCGGGGAACGAAACATGTTTCGATTTCTTTTCGCGTTGAATATCGGGAATAATGATTATTTCATCCTTTTTTTCCTTCGAAAGCTGGGTTTCAATATCAAAAATCCGGATGGAATCCACTTCGTCGCCAAAAAAATCGCAGCGGTAAGGCAACTCGTTGGCATACGAAAATATATCGACAATACTTCCGCGCACCGAAAATTGCCCGGGTTCGTACACAAAATCGACCCGTTGGAATTTGTAACTTGCCAGGATTTCGACTATAAAATCAATTCCCGGGCTATCGCCTGTCCGCAACCGCAGCATGTGTTTCTGCATGTCGCCCGAAGGAACCACCTTCTGCATCAACGATTCGGGATAAGTGACAACCAGAACTGGATCGGAGGTATTGGCCAGCTTGTTCAGCACCTCGGTACGCAAAATGTCATTTGCCGCATCGAGCTGCGAGAGCCTGATGGCTTTTTTAAAAGAGGATGGAAAAAAATACACCTCCTCGACCGAAAGCATTTGCTTTAAATCGTTGTACAGGTAAGCGGCATCGTCGGCATCGTTCAGGACAACCACATGATTTTGGGGGTGCGACCTGAAAAGCGAAGCTATAACCAACGCGCGTGACGAGCCGCTCAACCCAGCGATTTTCAGGTTCTGTTCGCTACTACTGGAGATCCATTTCTTAAGCGAGCCAATCTGCGGGCTGTGTGCGTATAATTGTTGGAATTCGGAAAGATTCAATGTTGGTTAATCGATTTTTTAGAGTTAATCAGCCCCGCAGTCCATAAATGCCGTTGTCAACGAGTTTTCCCAACGGGGTCTGGCGTAAACTTCATTTTTCGTAAATGGAATTACGTACACAAAGGTAATGATTTTTCAGGCATGGCACCATTTATATACAAAATAACCCCGGAAAAATCCAGGGTTATTCGGAGGGAATAAGTTTATAAAAAACCAATTACATGGCATTAATTTCCTTGCTAATGGCTTCAAACTCGGCATCCATTTTCAAACGGTAATACAAGGTTTTCAGCGTTTTCTTGAACTCAACATCTTTTGGTTTCAATTCGGCGGCTTTTTTGAAGAAAGGAAGCGATTCTTTGAATACGACTTCGGCTTTCTTTTGCTCTGCATTGAAAAGCTTGTTGTCTTTAATGTTATTGGCATTTTCCGTGATTTTCACCGCTTTGTTGTAATACAAGCGGCCGATTCCGGCATATGCATCGGCCAAGGTTGGGTCAAGTTCGATAGCCTTGTCAAAAGCGGCACGTGCATCTTCCATGTTGCCCTGGGCTTCTGACAAATTACCCTTCACATAATAATATTGAGGTATATTCGGTTCGCGTTCGATAGCGGTGTTGAGGTAAACAAGCGCTTCGGGGACTTTATTGGCATAAATATAGTAATTGATCAGGTTCTGTAGAAACCAGGCTTCCTTGGGGAATTTTTCGAAACCCTCCTTCAAGGTCTTTACAAAGTTTGCAGTATCCTTCTTGTTATAGTACTGTTCGTAAAGTAATTGGTATACCGCAACAGTTTCGTAGTTTTTATCTTTGAGGCTTTCGAATAGGGCAATAGCCTTGTCGCGCATTCCTGCATTGGTGGCGGCAATAGCATCGTAATAAGTAATCATGTTGTAGGTTGAATCCAATGGAATTTCGTTGTTCATCATTTCCAGTTTCGGGATCTGCAGGAAAACATCAAACACCTTCACCGTACCTTCATAATCTTTTTTATCCAACAAATATGCACCATAATTTATCAGGTTTTGGTGGATTTTGTAGTACTCCTTGATTTTCGCTTTAATGTCTTTCCGGTACTTCGGTTTTACTTTCCCTTTTGCATCAGGCATTTGGTCGAGCTTGTCGGCTTGCAGGAAATAATCATAAGATTCAAGCATGGCTTTACCTTTCACATCCTGGTCGTAGGACTGACCCAATAATGCTTTCTGGTAATAGACATCGTTTTCTTTGCTCCCAATCAAGCCGGCAACATACCATGTTTCGGCCAGGTTTTTAGTGGTGGAATCCTTTAGCGCCAAATTAATGGCTTCGCGTGCACCTTTAAAATCCGGGGTTTCCATCAAGGCTTTGTTTTTTGCTTTCGAGATATTCGACTTTTGCGCAAAAAGCCCGGCAAAACAAGCAACCAATAAGAAGGATAAAATAACTTTTTTCATGTTGGTAATTTTATAATTTATGATTTAAACCAGACCGGAAAAACCCGGCCTGGTTTTATTATTAATTAATTCTCAGAATTATCCTGAATTACTTCATTTTCAGCATTATTCTCATTCAACCCGGTAGTTTGTTCTTCCTGGATTGATTCTTCCTGGTTTGTATCCGACATTACCTTGCAAACCGATGCTATTTCATCACTGCGTTTCTCCAGGTTAATGAGGCGCACTCCCTGGGTGGCACGTCCCATCACCCGGATGTCCGATACTTTCAGGCGAATGGCAATCCCCGACTTATTTATAATCATCAAGTCGTTTTCATCTGTAACGTTTTTTATGGTAACAAGTTTACCTGTTTTTTCGGTGATATTGATTGTTTTAACACCCTTGCCACCCCGGTTTGTAACACGGTAAACCGGTATCGTCTCACCGTTTTCGTCGAGAAGCGGGTTGCCATCTTCATCCCGTTCATCAAGCAATGTGCGCTTGCCATAACCTTGTTGCGAAACTACCATGATGGTTTCGTTGTCTTCCTTGTTCACACAAATCATACCAACTACTTCATCCTGGCCATCTTCGTCAAGTGTCATACCCCGCACACCCGTTGCTGTACGGCCCATTTCGCGCACTTTCGATTCGTGGAAGCGGATAGCCCGGCCATTGCGGTTGGCCATGACAACTTCCGAGTTCCCATCGGTCAAGCGCACCTGTATCACCTGGTCGTCTTCGCGGATTGTTATAGCGTTCACTCCATTCTGCCGTGGACGGGAATATGCTTCGAGGGATGTTTTCTTCACAACACCGTTTTTAGTGGCAAAAATGAGGTAATGCGAATTAATATAATCCGAATCGTTCAATCCTTTTACGCGGATAAAGGCATTCACCTTGTCGTCCGAATCTATATTCAGCAAGTTCTGGATGGCTCTTCCTTTCGAATTCTTGCTGCCTTCCGGGATATCGTAAACCTTCAGCCAGTAGCATTTGCCTTTCTGCGTGAAGAACAGCATGGTGTTGTGCATCGAGGCTGGGTAAATGTATTCGATAAAGTCCTCATCGCGCGAGTCGCTTCCTTTCGAACCCACCCCGCCACGGTTTTGCGCACGGAATTCGGTCAGCGCGGTACGCTTGATGTAGCCAAGGTGCGATATGGTGATAATCATTTCATCGTCCGCATAGAAATCCTCGGGGTTAAACTCTTCCGACGAATATACGATCTGGGTGCGGCGGACATCGCCGTATTTTGCTTTCACTTCGAGCAGTTCATCCACGATAATCTGCATACGGAGTTCCACTTTCTCGAGGATTTCCTTCAATTTGGCTATCAAATTCATCACTTCCTCGAACTCTGCACGCAATTTGTCTTGCTCCATGCCTGTAAGCTGGCGCAAGCGCAATTCGACCACCGCGCGCGCTTGGATTTCGGACAACCCGAAGCGTTCCATCAACCTGATGCGGGCATCTTCAGGGGTTTTCGAATCGCGGATAATCTGGATTGCTTCGTCCAGGTTGTCGAGGATAATCATGAATCCTTCGAGCAGGTGGGCGCGTTTTTCAGCTTCGGCCAATTCGAACCGGGTGCGGCGGGTCACAACCTCGTGGCGATGCTCTACGAAATAGTGGATCAGTTCCTTCAAGTTCAGCATCCTTGGGCGGCCATGAACAAGTGCGATATTGTTCACATTGAAGGAAGACTGCAAAGCGGTGAATTTGAACAATTTATTCAGAACTACGCTGGAGTTGGCATCGCGCTTGATATCAATCACAATACGCATGCCTTCGCGGTCCGACTCGTCGTTGATATGGGCAATGCCCTCCACACGCTTATCCTCAATCAGGGCAACAATACTTTTAATCAGGTCAACTTTATTTACCTGGTAGGGGATTTCGTTGACAACAATTTTTTCGCGTCCCTGTGCATCGGTTTCGATTTCGACTTTCGAACGCACCACGATACGTCCACGACCCGTTTCGAAGGCTTCCTTTACTCCGGCATAACCGTAAATAATGCCACCGGTTGGGAAATCGGGTGCTTTAATGTATTTCAGGAGTTCCGAGATTTCAATTTCAGGATTCCCGATAAACGCGACAGTGGCATCAACAACTTCCGATAGATTATGGGGTGCCATGTTCGTGGCCATACCAACCGCAATCCCCGATGAACCATTTACCAGCAGGTTGGGAATCCGGCTTGGCAAAACGGTCGGTTCCTTGAGCGTGTCGTCAAAATTCAGTTGGAAATCAACCGTGTCTTTATTGATATCAACCAGCATGTCTTCCGACAATTTGCGCAACCGGGCTTCGGTGTAACGCATGGCGGCCGGGCTATCGCCGTCGACCGAACCGAAGTTACCTTGCCCATCAACCAACGGGTACCGCATGGACCAGGCTTGCGCCATACGAACCAATGTCCCATAAATGGAAGAATCGCCGTGCGGGTGATACTTACCCATTACTTCCCCCACAATCCTGGCGGATTTCTTATAGGGCTTGTCGGAATTATTACCTAATTCGTTCATTCCAAACAACACCCTGCGGTGTACCGGTTTGAAACCGTCGCGGACATCGGGCAATGCACGCGACACAATCACCGACATGGAATAATCGATATACGAAGATTTCATTTCTTCGTCGATGTTTACCTTGATAATTCTGTCTTGATCAATCATCTATTTGTTTTTATGTTACTGTCTAAAAAAATCGCACTAAATTACTGCTTTTTCTTGGATTAAACAAACGTGATTTCAAAAAAAACAGCACAGAAACAAGCTGATTGTGAGAACTAAAATCCCTTTCACCCGATTATTTTCCCTGCATATACCAAGCTCCCGTACTTGCCTATTTTTCAGATATTTAAACAAAAAAATGGCAGCTTTTTCACAGCTGCCATTTTTGTTATACGTTGAGTTTGATTATTCTTCCATTGCATCCAGTCCACCACCTACGGGCCTTGAATATTTGTCGCAAAACAAATCGAAAATATAATCAAGCGAGAATTTACCCGCCCCCATGAATGTGAGCACTACATAAAGCAGCAGGTACAGGAATGCCAGTTCCCGGGGAAGGTTGCTTTGGATAATAAAAATGGTGGCAACCATTCCAACCATGATTGGAACCGCGACAATCCGGGTAAACAAGCCCAGGATTACCAATACGGAACAAACAAATTCGGCAAATATGCTTAAAACCAATGAGGATGCCGACCCTATGTTCAACGGGTCGGGAAAACCTGCTGTAAGCATCTGAAAATTTTCAATCTTGTGCCAACCATGCGACAGCATGAAAAAGCCTAAAATCATTCTCAAGAGGAATAAACCGGTATTGTGGAAAAAATCATTGTCCAATCCACCGTACCATGAATAATTGTGTTTCATCTTACATTGTTTAATTGGTTTTTAATATAAACAAGGTAAAAACAGGGATTGTTCACAGTACTAACCAGCCTCTCCGGCTACAGCATGCCCTGCACTACAAAGCAGTTCCCAAACTCATCCGAAACACCGGGATTGTCCTCGAAAATACCGTACACCGATGAACCGGAACCGGACATGGAAGCATATACCGCACCCAGATCGTACAGTTGGTTTTTAATGGATCCAATAGCGGGGAATTTTGCAAAGACCGACTTCTCGAAATCGTTGTTGATCAGCCCTCGCCATTCCGAAACCGGCCGCCGGACAAGTTCCCGCAACGAATTCCCAGGCTTGGCAGGCACTACCATCGAATATGCATCGGGAGTTGAAACGTGGATGTCGGGTTTTACAAGCAGCATATGGTAATTGCCCAGGTCGATTTCAATATCGGAAAACACATTGCCCTTGCCTTCGGCAAAAACAGGTTTATTGCGGACAAAAAACGGGCAATCGGCACCCAATTCGGCTGCCAGCTTTTCAAGTTTCCGGGTGGTGATTTTCAACCCGAACAATTCATTCAGCGCCTTCAGCATAAAAGCAGCATCCGACGACCCTCCCCCCAGCCCGGCCCCGAACGGAATCCGCTTCATCAACGAAATATCAACCGGCGGAAAAGGATATTCCGAGCGCAACAGCCAATACGCCTTCACAATGAGGTTGTCGTCGGGGTTGCCTCCAATGGGAATCCCGGAAGCCGAGAAACTATAATCCCTACAGGTTTCCGAAGGTTCGACATGCAGCTCATCGCACAAACCTATCGGATAAAACACAGTTTCGATATTGTGATACCCATCAGGCCTGCGTTCCACGACATTCAGGCCCAGGTTTATTTTGGCATTCGGATAACAAACCATATTATTCCCAATCAAAAATTTTGTTTCTCAAAAGTACTATTATTTATCCAATCAGTTGGCATAACGGACCAAATTCGTGGATTGAACAAGTTTTCAACAGGGTCTGTTTATATTTTCCACTTTGAGCAATGGAAAAACTTTCGTACTTTTGAAGCTGAAAAATCAACTGAGAAATGGCCGAGAAACGTAATTATTCCAAAAAAAGCACCCTACCAGCACCTATTCCAGCCAATGAATTTGGCAAACTTCCACCCCAGGCCCCCGAACTCGAGGAAGCCGTATTGGGAGCTATAATGATTGAAAAAGATGCATATTCGTTGGTCTCGGAAATCCTGAAACCGGAGTGCTTTTATAAAGTCGCCCATCAGAAGATTTTTGAAGCAATCATGTCGTTGGCCATGCACCAGGAGCCTGTAGACATGCACACTGTCACCGAGCAGCTACGCAAGAGCGGAAATATCGATGAAGTCGGCGGGCCATATTATATCACGCTGTTAACAGCAAAGGTTTCTTCTGCAGCCCACCTCGAGTACCATTCGCGCATTATCGTGCAGAAATTCCTGGCCCGGGAGCTAATCCGCATTTCTTCCGAAATCCAAACCAAGGCGTTCGATGATAAAACCGACGTGGATGACTTAATGCAGGAGGCCGAGGGAATGCTTTTTGAAGTTTCCCAACGGAATTTAAAGAAAGACGTTACCCAAATCAACCCTGTTATCGATGAAGCCATCCACCGCATGCAGATAGCCGCCACCAAACAAGGTGCGAGTGGTGTGCAAACCGGCTTCCATGCGCTCGACAAAGTAACTTCGGGCTGGCAAAGGTCCGATTTGATTATCATTGCGGCCCGCCCTGCGATGGGGAAAACTGCTTTTGTCCTTTCGATGGCCAAAAACATGGGTGTGGGTTACAATACCCCCGTGGCCATATTCTCGCTCGAAATGTCGAATGTCCAGCTTGTCAACCGTTTGATTATGAACGTATGTGAAATCGAAGGGGAAAAAATCAAGAACGGACAGCTGGACAAGGCTGAATGGGAAAAATTCGACAAGGATATCGTGGAACTGATTGATGCCCCGATATATATCGACGACACCCCCAGCCTTTCCATTTTCGAACTGCGGAGCAAAGCCCGGAGGTTGGTGAAAGAACACAATGTGCAATGCCTCATTATCGATT
>DATGXD010000146.1:0-6553 GCA_035299105.1 Paludibacter sp.
ACAACAACGTGAAAACGGCTGTCCAGAAAGACAATCCCCGGGAACCAGCCAACTTGTTGATGCTTACCAGCCGTTTCATAACCGACTCATGAAAAGTGTACCCTCATTAATTTTTGGTACGGAACGTGAACTTTTTCTGCGAATAATAGCTGAAAACCGTGGTGAAAACCGTGACGGCCATTTTCGAAGGCGTAGGGAAAAGCCCCACAACCTCGACCAGCAGTTTCAGCCCGAAGTAGTTCACCAGCAAGTTGATAGCCACCACCACCGAATAACGGTACAACTGGATGTGCCCCCTCAAATCGGAGGACGAGGAGAATGTAACGTATTTCTGAAGCAGGAAACCCGTGAAAAGAGTTACCGGGAAAGTAATGAACAACGCCGCCGTATGCGGTTTGAGTGCAACAAACCAGAAATGGAATTCCTGTTGCCGTATAACAAAATGGAATACAAGAAAGTACAATACCCAGTCGAACATCATGTTCGACACGCCCGAAACCCCGTACCGGAAAAATTGCCGCGTGAAATACCTGCTGAAAAGCGGGTAAAAGAAGTCGATGGCCGAGCCAATCCAGCGGCCCGCGTTCATAAAAACTTTTCTCATTGAAAACTGTGGAACATCAGCAAGGGTTAATAAAAGAGAAAGAGTAGGATAATCGAACTATTATGGCTACTTTTGTACGCCCAAAGGCAGATTCGTTAATTCGGTTGCAAAGATACGATTAATGCGTTAACCTACAGCACTAAAAAAACAAATAATTCCGCAGGAACCGGCAGAAATCATTTCACAACGCAATTTCAAGAATCATTATTTCAAATCCAGGTATGCCCGACGACTATCATAGTTATGACTCAAGTAAGACCGAAAAAATACTTGGGGCAACATTTCCTCAAAGATGTGGAAGTTGCCCGCCGTATTGCCGGGAGTCTGACTCTCGACGGCCGTATTCCCGTGCTTGAAATTGGCCCGGGAATGGGTGTCCTCACCCGCTACCTGCTTGAAAACCCGCTGATTGACCTCACGGCAGTCGAACTCGACACCGAATCGGTTCAATACCTGCACCAACATTACCCCCAATTACACGTTATCGAAGCCGATTTCCTGAAAATGGACCTGAAAAGCCTTTTCCCGGGGCAATTCTGCATTATCGGCAACTTTCCCTACAATATTTCGAGCCAGATATTCTTCAAAATGCTCGACCACAAGGATTCAATCCCCTGCTTGGCCGGCATGATCCAGAAGGAAGTGGCCGAACGCATTGCGGCACGTCCGGGCAGCAAGACTTACGGCATCCTGAGCGTGCTTATCCAGGCATTTTACAGCACCGATTACCTTTTCACGGTGCACGAACATGTTTTCGACCCTCCGCCGAAGGTCAAATCGGCTGTTATTCGCTTTACCCGCAATGAAGTGAAGGAACTCGGTTGCAACGAGAACCTCTTCAAAACGGTGGTGAAAACAGCCTTCAACCAACGGCGCAAAACCCTGCGGAATTCCCTGAAACCATTAGGCCTAGGCGACAGTCCGATATTTGCCGATCCGCTTTTCAACATGCGCCCAGAACAATTGGACGTGACTTCATTCATCGACTTGACAAACAGGGTCGATGCCGAAATGAAAAGCCGCGGCGTTTAAGATGAATTGACCACGTATATTCCTGAGATACAACCCGGCACTTTGCGCAAAAACAAAAAAACAATCCACTATGGACGACTACCATCCCGATTTATTGTAACCCGAAATAGAAGGCTTTCATTGTATGCCCTCTATTCACAAAAAGCATGGAGGCAAAAAAGCAACATGAAAATCTTCTATAAAAACAGCAACGGATTAGTCCCTTGCAAAAACTGGGAACCCAACTGCTGGGTCCACGTGGAAAAACCGACCGACGAAGACGTTAAATACCTGGTTGATGAGCTTAAAATGCCCATACCCTTTTACAACGACATTGAAGACGTTGACGAACGTCCACGTATCGAACTCGAGGATGGCTGGACGTTCATTATCATCCGCATCCCGCACAAAATAGAAAACAACAACGTCCCGTTTTCCACAGTCCCACTGGGGATTATATTCAAAGGAGAAGTTTTTATTTCCATCTGCTTTTACAGCACCGAAATGATTACTGACTTTGCCCAATACACCATCCGGAAGAATATCGAAAAAAACAACAATTTCGA
This sequence comes from Paludibacter sp., assembly GCA_035299105.1. Taxonomy (GTDB): domain Bacteria; phylum Bacteroidota; class Bacteroidia; order Bacteroidales; family Paludibacteraceae; genus Paludibacter. Next base: position 2,182 of record DATGXD010000146.1, read on the forward strand.
CTTCGTACTCCGCCTGCTCCTATCGTCGAGCGTTTGGTTCCTGAAATACCTGAAGCAAATAAACAACGACATCAATTCCGCGGAGAAGAAACTCGAAAATTCAATCCGGAACCAGGAACTCCAAACCATGCTGAAAATAGAGAAATGCCTCGTGTATTTCACCACTTCGCTCAGGGGCAACGATGTGCTGGCGCACCGGATAAAAAACTACAAAGACCTGCGAAAAGCCTGCGACCCCGAACTGGTTGAAGATGTGGAAATTGAACTACGCCAGGCACTGGAAACGACCAAAATATACAGCGATATTTTAAGCGGCTTAATGGATGCATACGCTTCAGTTATTTCGAACAACGTAAACGAAATAATGAAACAGCTGACTTCAATTTCCATTATCCTGATGATTCCCACCCTGATTGCCAGCATGTACGGAATGAATGTGCACAACAACCTGGAAGAGGCCAGGTACGGCTTTTGGATAGTGCTGTTCATATCGTTCATGCTTTCGGGCCTCGGAGTCGTCCTGTTCCGGCGAAAGAATTGGTTCTGAGGAATCCATGCGCCCACCACAGCCACCAAACCGTCAAATTCAAGGATTTTAAAACAGAAGGAAATCGCTTATGTCAGAACTGAGAATGTTTTACCACGAAGATGGTAAATTGAAAATATCGAAGAACCTCGATACCCTGAAAAAGATAGAATTGAAAAACCTGATATGGATTGACCTGAACGATGTGCCCGATGCAACGGAAACCGAATTGGAGCAATTCCTGAAGATTTATATCCAGGAGGACGAGGAAATCGAGGAAATCGAAATGAGTTCGCGGTACATGCAAACCGAAGACAGCATTGTGGCCAACTCCAACTTCCTGCTGGACAATTACATCATGGAACCCGTTTCCTTTATCATGAAAAACGGGATCCTTGTATCGGTGCGCGATTCGGAGTTAAAATCGTTCAACGAAACCATCAAGAAAATCTACGCCAACACCAGAAGCTACCCCACAGGTTACCATGTGCTGGTCACCCTGTTCGAAACGCGGGTGGAATATGATGCCGACATGATAGAGGAGATTACCGACCAGATTACCGGCCTCAGTAAAACCCTGAACACCGAAGACGACCTCGACCAGGACATACTGATACATATCAAGGACTTGCAGGAAAAGGTTATGATTATCCGCCAGAATATCATGGACAAGCAACGGGTGGTTTCGAACATGCTGAAATGCGATTTCTTTCCCGTGGAATTGCTGCCCCGCCTCACCATGATTATCAAGGACATCAATTCGCTGTTCGAATACACTCGGTTCGGTTTCGACCGTCTGGACTACCTCCAGGATACGTTCCTCGGTTTGGTAAACCTGCAGCAGAACAAGATTATCAAGATTTTCACCGTGGTATCGGTTATCTTCATGCCTCCCACCCTCATTGCCAGCCTGTACGGGATGAACTTCCGGTTCATGCCCGAACTGAACTGGAAATACGGCTACTTGTTTTCCATCATGTTGATGGTTGCTTTTTCGGGCGCTGTACTGTATTATTTCAGGCGGAAAAAGTGGCTGTAATTTTGCCCCGGCTTAACCCGTTGCCAATAAATATGCGTTATATTTGCGGCTAAAGGGAAGATGTTTAATCTGCATTCAAATGGATATCTGGGACAAGCAAAAACGGTCGGAAGTAATGTCGAAAATCCGGTCGAAAAACACCAAACCGGAGATGTTGCTGCGCAAGGCGCTTCATGCCAGGGGGTTCCGCTTCAGGGTACACTACAAGAAGCTGCCCGGCCGACCAGACATTGTGCTGCCCAAATACCGGACGGCAATTTTCGTCCAAGGCTGTTTCTGGCATGGGCACGAAGGTTGCAGGTCTTCGCATATTCCGAAAACAAACTCCGGTTTTTGGTCGGAAAAAATCAATACAAACAAAAACAGGGATGCAACCAACCTGTCGAGATTAAATTCCCTGGGATGGAATGTCCTCGAAGTCTGGGAATGCGAAATCAGGAAAAAGGACAAGTTCGAAGCCGTAATCGGACAAATAACCGCCTCGCTGGAAAACCAACTGAAAAAAGCCTGCAAAGTAAGGATTTACGATTCGGTAGACAATGAAATTTCCCTTGTGGCCGAAGAAACGATACATTATGAATGAGGGGGAAAGGATATTTTACTTATCAACGTGAGTTCGGAATAAAAACAAGCCAATTGGAACCGGGGGAATAGTTATTGGAATCCCGGGGGATTCAATGTGATTAGCCCCGGGTGCAACCCGGGGGGGGAATGGGCAGGGGAGGTGCCGAACCCCGCAAGGGGTTCAACAAGGCAGGCGATTCGTGTATTGAACCCCGTCCGGGGTTCCCGTTCGCGGGGTTTTTCCCCAACCACGGGTTGCACCCGTGGCTAAGCACATTCAAGTCCTTCGGACTTCCAACCCAAAGAACCTTATGTCGAATTCACATTAATTACCCTTTGGGTTTTTCAGCGGATTCTAATTGCGATTACTATTTTTAATACTCTGCCACTTCGTCAACAAAGTATGATTCATTAAGTGTTGGCTTTATTTCACGTATTTTAAATTTACATCTTTCCCTGGCTTCACTATCTGACTCATCGAATCCACCTGAGACATAATATCCAGCGAATTCCATAGCATCCTCTTCATTTTCCGCATCGATTTTAACCACGTATTCACGTGACAGATAAACTATATACTTTTTCATAGGTTGTTTTGATTTAAATTCGTTGGATATTTAAATTTTTGAATTGATAAATGGCTATGCAAATATTAACTATTCCCTACATTACCGTCATTTCACCACAGATGCTCATGCTAAGGCGGTGTTTCACGGTATCCATGGTTGTGTATTCGCCCAAGAGGTACATGAGTTTGGTTACAATGGCTTCGGTGGTGCAGTCGTAGGCGCTCATTACCCCCGCATTCATGAGGTTGAGGCTGGTTTCGTAGCGCCCCATTTCCACCGATCCGGTACTGCATTGGGTTTTGTTCACAACCAGGATTCCTCGGTCGATAGCAGATTTCAACGCATTGAAAAACCAAGTCTTGCGGGGTGCGTTGCCCGCACCAAAGCTCTCGAGCACCACGGCTTTCAGGCCGGGAATGTTCAGGATGGCATTTACCGTGTGTTCGGTAATGCCGGGGAAAAGTTTCAGGATGGCTATGTTCTGGTCTATTTTGGTGCGGACACGCAGGTGTGTACCGGCTTCGGGATAATGGATGTACGACCGGAAATACTTGATATGAACCCCGGCCTTGGCAAGCGGGGGGTAATTGTACGAATTGAAAGCGCTGAAATGTTCGGCATTTTTCTTCGTGGTACGGTTTCCTCGGAAGAGCGTATCTTCGAAAAATATGCACACTTCGGGAACAATGGGCTGGCCGTTTTCCTGCGCCGAGGCAATCTCGATGGCCGTAAGCAGGTTTTCCTTGGCATCGGAGCGCATCATGCCTATGGGCAGCTGGGCGCCAGTAAAAATTACGGGCTTCGAAAGGTTTTCGAGCATGAAACTCAGTGCCGAAGCCGAATAAGCCATGGTGTCGGTGCCATGCAGCACGACAAAGCCATCGAAATCGTCGTAATGCTGTTCGATGATTTGTGCAATTTGTTCCCAAACCGGAGGGAATACATCGGATGAGTCTATCAGGGGCAGGAAAGGAATGGATTTTATACGGATCCCGGTTTGTTTGATTTCGGGCAGGTATTCTTGCAGCCGATCGAAGTTGATGGGGCGCAAGGCACCTGTAGCCGGATCTTCGGACATGCTGATGGTTCCACCCGTAAATAGCAATAATACAGCACTTTCTTTTTCCACAGACAATTTTTTATGGATGTTTTGTGCAAAGTTAGCATAATAATTCAGGTTTAACGATAAAAAGAGTTGAAGAATATAATTTGATTGTTTTTTCAACCGTGGCGCATTTTACAAGAGCTTTTATCACTATTTTTGCAGGAATAAAAACAGTTGTTCCATTTTTACCACGGCAAAATAACGTGGGTTCGATATAAGATGTAAAGTGTACAGGGAACCTTACCCCGAACTCATATCTTCAAGAAATATCTATTGAACCTACTGTGGTTGAATTTAGACAGGCGAAAAGCAACAGCACAATTTCACAGCGGTTTATGAAAAATATTTTCCTTGTAGGCTATATGGGGTCGGGTAAAACCACCATTGGCAAATTGTTGGCGGTGCGCCTGGGTTTTTCGTTTGTCGACATGGATTCGTATATCGAAGAAAGGGAATTTAAATCTGTTTCCCAGATTTTCGCCGAAAAAGGGGAAGATGGGTTCCGCTTATTGGAGCAGAAATGCCTGCACGAAGTGGCTGAATTCGAAAACACGGTGATTTCGACCGGT
>DATGXD010000147.1:0-21879 GCA_035299105.1 Paludibacter sp.
CCTTTCGACGATAATTGCACCTGTTGCAATTCGGGCAAAATTGTTTTGGCCTGTTCAATCTGGATATGGTGGATTTGGATTTCCTGCCGGGTAGTGATGTGCAAAAGCGGCGCTTGGTGGTCGATAGCAGTGAAGGCTACCTGCCGGAGTTGGCCGGGGGTTATGAATCCACCGGTTGTTCGCACCCGGACCATGTATGTTCCGTCCTTGCGTTGTTCGTAAATGCCCATCGGCACGCGTGTTCCCTTGAATTTGACAGGTTCGATTTTGCCCTGCTTGAAATCATCGATCAATGTCCCGAAATAGGCAATGTCTTCTGTTAGTGTGGTTGGTAGTTTGTACATGCGGTTCAATTTTTTATTTGAATGTACAAAGTTGATAATTTGCACGCAATGGGAAAATCCCCGATATGGGTTATATTCATACCCGTTATGGGGTATGGAAGGGCGTTGGTTGCAATAACCCGATTGTCTGCTCCAGGGCCATACCGCAAACAGGGTAGAAAAATGCCATAGCCACGGTATTTAAAACCTGGTGTCCTGTCACGACCTTTGTACCGTTGATTTCCAACCCGCCGGAGTGTGGTGGAAATTGCAATATCCAACAATAACCTATTGCCCCCGTAGTAAAACAGAGGTCTCCTTCCGGAGATTTAGGGGGTTCGACAGTATGAGTAAAATTTCAGTAAACGGAAAAGCGCAGGAAGTGGAAACACCTGTTTCAATCTTAGAATTGATAAAATTAAACAATGTGGCCCAGCCCGAAATGGTTTCCATACAGCTTAACGGGGAGTTTGTAAACCGCGAAGATTATGACAGCAGGCTGGTTGCCGAGGGCGACGAGTTGGATTTCCTGTATTTTATGGGCGGAGGACAGAAGTGATTTATAATTAACAGCTTACGATTCATAATTAAGGCAGGTTACCATGGATTTTACGGAAGAACAGATACAACGATATAGCCGCCACATACTGCTGCAAGATGTGGGTGTGGAGGGGCAGGAAAAAATAAACAAGGGAAAGGTGCTTATTGTGGGTGCGGGTGGACTAGGTGCGCCCATTGCGCTCTACCTGGCTGCTGCCGGGGTGGGGACAATCGGCATCATTGATGGCGATGTGGTGGATTTGAGCAACCTGCAACGCCAGGTGATTCATTTTACACCCGATGTGGATAAACCCAAAGTCATTTCGGCCAAGGAGAAGATCAACCTGATTAATCCCGATGTAAAGGTGGTTACGTACCAGAAATTGCTGACAGCCGAGAATGCCTTGGAAATTATACGGGACTACGATTTTGTGGTGGATGGAACGGATAACTTTCCGGTGAAATTCCTGATAAACGATGCTTGTGTTATTGCCGGGAAACCATTCTCGCATGGAGGGATCCTTCGTTTCGATGGGCAAACATTGACTTATGTACCCGGTGGGCAAACGGCTTGTTACCGCTGCCTTTTCCACTCGCCGCCACCGCCAAACGCCGTCCCTACTTGTTCGCAGGCGGGGGTGCTGGGTGCCATTGCGGGTATGCTCGGGACCATACAGGCGGCCGAGGTGCTGAAATACCTGACTGGAGTGGGCGATTTATTGACGAACCGCTTGTTGACTTTCAATGCAAAAACAATGGAATTCAGGACTATAAAATCAAAGCCAAGCGACAATTGCCCGGTTTGTGGAAGTCATCCCACCGTAACAGGATTAATTGATTATGAACAAGCCGTTTGCGATATAGAAAGCCACAGGAAACAAAAACTCAAATAATCATGGCAACAATGGAAATTAAACTCGATCCGAATGTCAAGAAGCTTTCGCTGATTGGCTTTAGTGGCGATTTCGATAAACTGACCGCCGTATTTACACTGGCTACAGGTGCGGCGGCGGTTGGTTACGAGGTAAATGTGTTTTTTACCTTTTGGGGCTTGGATGCTATCAAGATAAAGCAAGGCCGTAGTGCCGTGGGTAAAGGCTTTCTGCCCAAAGTGTTCGGCGTGTTTATGGGAGGACTGAAAAGCGCTCCGGTGAGCCGCCTGAACTTTGGAGGTGTCAGCCCGAAGATTTTCCGCTACCTGATGCGTAAAAACAATGTGGCTACCCTCGAAGAATTGGTGGAGGCAGCCAAACTGCTGGGCATAAACTTCTATGCCTGTGAAATGGCCATGCATATCCTGGGTATACAGAAATCCGATTTGATTCCGGAAGTGAAGGATGTGCTGGGAGTGGCAACCTTCCTGAAACTGGCAGATGGAGGGCAAACGCTGTTTATTTAATTCACAATTCATAATTGATAATTAATCATGGCAAACTATAAATTAGATATCACGAGGGAACATTGCCCGATGACTTTTGTCAAGACAAAAATCGAGCTTTCGAAACTGAAGGCAGGCGATACCCTGGAGGTTTTGCTTACCGAGGGCGAGCCGTTGGAAAACGTTCCGAGGAGTTCGGAAGAGCAGGGATATAAAGTGCTGTCGGTAAATGCCGGCGCGGTGGAAGGAACCCATTTAGTGATAATCCAAAAATGATAAAGTTACCTGCATATATTTACGATGGCATAGTGGCACAAGCCTACGCCGAATTACCCAACGAAGCCTGCGGGTTACTCACGGGCAAAGGCAACGAGGTGGTGAAACAACACATCATGACCAATGTGGACCGGAGCAACGAGCATTTTTCATTCGATCCGGCGGAACAATTCCAGGTGCTCCGGGCGGCACGCTCCGAAGGACTGGAGATTGTAGCCAATTACCACAGCCATCCCGGGACGCCTTCGCGCCCATCGGTCGAAGACATCCGGTTGGCCTACGACCCCGATATTCTATACCTCATCGTTTCGCTGGCTGCCGAAATCCCTGTTTTGAAAGCTTTCAGGATTGTGGATGGGGTCAGTTCGGAAGTGGGGATTGAAGTTGTACAGGTGTAAAACAAACTCCCCCCGCCGTTCGGTGTTACACAAATGATAAAAGCTTATTGCTAATCCGGTTGAATGCAAGGGTATACTGTGCCGCCCAACCTTTTTCCAGAGCCTTGTGTTTTGGAAAAAGGTTGGGCGGCATGTTTCATGAACCGGCTTGCAAGGATTCCCCGCCCGGCGGGAATATTTACTGTGAACCATGCACCAAGGGACTTCCCAAATGCCCATGCCCTCAAAAAAAAATGGAATATACCTAACTGGAGGTATGCAAAATGCCCCAAAATTAGTATTTCCGCATCTGCAACTATCCCATACCTTTGTACCGTAAATGAAATACTTCATGTTTTAAGGAAATTATGGAAGCAGGTGTTTACCACATAGCCCAATGGATTGCCAGCCTACAAAGGCGGGCTTTCGTCCTGTGTCCCCATACCCGCTTCGTTCCGTTGGCGCGGCTTGCCCTTTCTTCCAGGTCCGTCTGCCAACCGGCCTTCCCCATGCGGATGTGCTGTTGCCATCCGTGTTGAGAGCCTCCCAATCATTCTTGTTTCTTTCGTGACCGGGGAAACCTCAAATTCAGACAAAGGTCAATTGTTTTTTACTTTCAAATTGTTGTAATTCAATTTTTTTTAGGGATTAATAATATTATTATTTAAAAATTTAAAAACAAGATAACATGAAACCAACTTATTTTTACCAGTTGCTATTCGCACTTTTTATTACGACTACTGCTTCCGGGGCAGAAAACGTCGGCAACAGCGAACCCATTGTGATTAGTGGTACAAAATTCACCTATCCGCTGGTTGAGCGGTGGATTGCGGAATACCAAAAGGCAAACCCGAACACCAACATAAGGCTGGTTGCCAAAGCCAATGCCGGCCAGGTTTCCGATTTAAGTATCATAGCCCACCAGCCGGCGCAAAACGAGTTGCAGCCTACCCAGGAAATTATTTACACCGGACGCTATGCATTGCTTCCGGTGACAAACAACAACAATCCGATTTTAGTTGATGCAGCTAGGAAAGGGTTGGACAAAAAGGAGTTGGATAAACTTTTCTTTGAAGTGCTTGATTACGACAGTGATGAGCCTGTCCAGAAGTCGAAGTTCACCGCCAATATCTACTCCCGCGACAACAAATCCTGCACTTCCATCACTTTGGCCGGCCATTTCGGACACCAATCCTCCGAGATCAGGGGCAAGAAAGTGTTTGGAGATGACATCTACTTGCTTTCGGCGCTGAAGAAGGATTCGGTCGGGCTGACGTACAATGTGTTGAATTATGTGTTCGATACAAACTCCCGTACATTGAAATCGGGTTTGGCTATCCTTCCGGTGAATTTGAGAAAGGAAGCCAAAGTGATTCAGGGGGGTAGCCTGGACGATGTCCTCGGGACACTGGAAAAAAACCAGGTGGAGACAATTCCGGTGGAGAAAATCGGGTTTGTATATGACCGGCAATCGGCCCGGAAAGAAGTTTCGGCTTTCCTGAAATGGGTTTTGCTTGAAGGCCAGCAATTTAACCACGGGCAGGGTTTCCTCACCATCGATAAAAATGTGGCTGCCGAGCAATCGGCGAACCTCGAGGAAAAACTTCTCACTCTCAAATAGAAAATCAAAACAAATATAAACGCAAAACGAGCGTTCCCCTCTCCGTCGGCAAACTGATTGAGGGAACGCCCGTCACAATTCAGAAAATTGTATGACAAAATTACTATTATTTTTTGGAAACTGCAAAAAGTTTCCGGCACACGCTGTGCGCAAATCAGGGCTGTTAGTTCTATTTGCAACTATCTTTACACTATCTGCCTTTGCACAACAGGTTGAAATTAAAGGAAAAATCCTGGAAGAAGGTACTAAATCTTCTGTTATCGGAGCTGTTATTCGGGTGAAAGGTCAAAAAACGGCAACTACATCTGATGCAAACGGAAACTTTTCCCTTAAAGCAAAAACACTCCCAATTACATTTGCTGTTTCGGCTGTAGGTTTCAAAGTTCAGGAAATTGATGTTTACGAAGCCGAACCAACAACCATTTATCTTGCCGAAGACCAAAACCGATTGAGTTCTGTGGTTGTAGTGGGTTATGGAACACAGAAACGAAGCGATTTTACCGGGTCACTTTCATCCATCCCTGCCGAATTGAAAGGATTGCCTGTTACTTCGCCGGATCGGCTGTTGCAGGGTGTTGTGACGGGTGTTCAGGTAACACAGTCCAGTGGTCAACCGGGAGGTGGTGTTACAATTCGTGTTCGTGGAGGTACTTCTATCAATGCCGGAAACGAACCCCTGTATGTTATTGATGGTTTTCCTGTTTACAATGGCGATGATGCTGTGAATTCAGGAGTTATCACAGGTCCGAAGATCAACCCATTATCCAGTTTGAGCTCATCGGATATCGAGTCTATCGATGTTTTGAAAGATGCTTCTTCTACTGCAATCTACGGTTCGCGTGGAGCCAATGGCGTTATTTTAATTACTACCAAAAAAGCACGGAAAAACGAATCGTCGGTAACTTACGATGGTTATTATGGAATACAAAGTGTAGTAAAAAAGATTGATTTGCTGAATGCAAAAGAATGGGCCGCCTTGAAAAACGATGCGTTAGCCGATTTGGGCAAAACCCCTTTGTATACACAAGAGCAGATAAATCAATTGGGCACAGGCACTGATTGGCAATCGGAAGCGTTCAGAGATGCTGCCATTCAGAACCATAGCCTTTCAATTTTATCTGGAACTGACAAAACTAAACTTTTGCTGTCTGGAAATTATTTCAAACAAGACGGAATCATTATCAACACAGGCTTTAGTCGCTATACAGGCCGTTTAAATATTGACCATGAGGTAAATAAGCGATTTAAAATAGGGACGTATCTGAATGGAAGTTATACGCATGCAGATGTTGCTCCATCTGGAATTGTTTCCAATATATTGTCTATGGTGCCTGTGGTGCCTGTACGTGATGCAAATGGCGTTTTTACCGCAAACAGCAGCTATGGATCGACTGTCGCAAATCCGATTGCCACGCTGACTGAAACGACAAACGAAACCAACACTTCCCGATTTCTGCTAAGCGGTTTTGCCGAATATAAAATAATAGATGGACTGACTGCAAAAGTACTTGCTGGAACAGACATTGTTAACAACAAACAAAACCGTTACCTTCCGTCTACACTTTACGAAAGTACAACTGGAGGCCAGGCGTCCATTGGGGCGCTATCAACGATTAACTGGTTGAATGAAAATACGCTGAATTATGTAAAAACTATCAATAATAAACACATTATTGATGTGCTTATTGGCAATACGCAGCAACATTCGGGCACAGAGGTTTTCACCGCGGCCGCATCAAATTTTGTGAGTAATGAATTTAAATTCAACAATATTGGTGCTGGTTCTGTCATTGGTATTCCTTCATCGTTGAGCACTGCCTGGACACTTCAATCGTTTCTTGGCCGTTTGAATTATGGTTACGACGAACGTTATTTATTGACCCTAACTGTTCGTACTGACGGTTCTTCGCGTTTTGGCCAAAACAACAAATGGGGAACATTTCCATCGGCAGCAATAGCTTGGAATGCTTCAAATGAAAAATTCCTGAAAGGAAATAAAACCGTGAGTTCGTTGAAAGTTCGTCTCAGTGCCGGCCAGACGGGTAATCAGGAGATTCCTCCATATCAATCGCTCGCCCGTTTGTCGAACTATCAATATACGTTTGCCAATTCGTTGGTTTACGGTTTTGCACCGAGCAGTTATGCAAATTCCGGGTTGGGTTGGGAAAAAACCAATCAGTACGACTTCGGGATTGATGCTTCTTTCTTTGCAAATCGCATTCAGTTAACCTCAGATTTGTACTACAAACAAACAAACGAGCTGTTGCTGGAAGTGCCCGTACCTTACTCTTCAGGATTGTCGAGCGCTTTCCAAAATAGTGGTTCAGTTGAAAATAAGGGGCTTGAAATTGGATTGAAAACCGCGAATTTTACGGGTAAATTTGAATGGACCTCTAATATTAATTTCACGTTAAACAGAAATAAAGTGCTGAGTCTTGGAGGCGCTGGTTTCTTTATCCCGCTCGATCCTTCAAACATCACCATGCCTTCTCAAATTGTAAAAGTTGGTGAGCCGTTGGGTTCATTCTACACTTACGTATCTGATGGATTGTTTCAGGCTGGAGATGATTTTACTGCATCACCGTTGGCCAATACTAAAGCAGGAAGTCAAAAGTTTAAAGACATCAACAAAGACGGTAAAATTACGCAGGATGGCGACCGCACAGTGGTTGGGAATTCACAACCTAAGTTTCTGTTGGGTTTTTCAAATACATTCAGATATAAAAGTTTTGATCTGACAGCACAATTCAATTCTTCTTACGGAAATAAAGTTTATAACCGAACCCGTGCCGAGCTCGAAATGGGAACCGGATTCACCGGCGCTGTGGGCAGTCTCCGTAACCGCTGGACTCCAACCAACACCAATACCGATGTGCATCGAGCAGTGGAAGACCCTTCTGTGACAATTTCTGATCGATTTATCGAAGATGGCTCGTTCATCCGGCTCAAAAATCTGACTTTGGGATATACTCTTCCCAAAAGATTGGTTTCCAAAATTAAAATCAAATCTGCCAGATTCTATGTAACGGGGTCTAACCTGATTACCTGGACAAAATACAACGGATTTGATCCCGAAGTGAGCAGTAACGGGCAAAACACCCTCAATTCGGGCAATGATACCGGTGCGTATCCGGCGAGTAAATCAGTTCTTGGTGGTGTAAGCGTTACTTTCTAATTTATTAAAAAACAAACAAAATATATTGTTATGAAAAAAATATATCTTCTATTGGTGGGCTCGCTGTTTTTGTTCTCGGCGTGCGCCACGTTAGACGAAAGCCCAGAGTCTTTCATTTCACCCGAGCAGTTCTATAAAACGTCGGGCGATGCAGTTGCAGCAGTAAATGCAATCTATTATCACATTAGTAGTAACGGTGATGGAAATCAGCCGATTTACAATTCGCTGTTGAACACAGGCATGGACTTTATGACTGATGACCTGAGTGCAGGCCCTGGTTCTCCTAATGCCGATGTCCGCTCACTCGCTGTGTTGGCTCACTCTGCAACCAACCTTCGTGTAAAAGAATTGTGGCAACAGAATTATGCCGGTATCAACAAGGCGAATGTAGCGTTAGAGAATGTTCCCGGTATTTCTATGGACGAAAAATTGAAAAGCAGATTGCTGGGAGAAGCACGATTCTTACGTGCGTTGTACTACTTCAATTTGGTGAGATTATACGGTGATGTACCTTTGTTGCTCACCGATCAGACCAAAGTTCCTATTTCGGAATTGCAAGTGCCACGTACGCCAGCCGATCAGGTGTATACACAAATCATTGAAGATCTGACACAGTCTGTGGCTTTATTCAAAGCCGGTTCGACAGGAGAAGCTGGACGAGCTACCGAGGGAGCAGCAAAATCGCTGTTGTCGAAAGTCTATCTTACCCGTCGCGATTGGAGCAATTCGGTAAAACTGGCAGAAGAAGTGATTAATGGATCGTATGGTTACGGGTTGTTTGCCGATTATTCCCAGGTTTTTCTTCCTGCATATAAAAACGGGAAAGAACATATTTTTTCGGCTCAATTGAAAGGAAGTGTTTCGTCGAATGCAATCACTGCACGCGATATTCGCACCGGAGTGCCCGGGCTGAAAGGTTCTTATGGCGATCAGTTGGCGTTTTACACGGTTGGCGCCGACAAGTATTTCAGCATTTACAAACTTTATGCGCCAAAGGACAAAAGGAAGAGGGTTTCCTTCGTCACCTTTTATGTCAGTCCTAAAGATGGACTGAAATATTTCACACTAAATGCTCCCGGCGATTCGGTGCCGTTTTTGAATAAATATTGGGATCCGAACTATGCCAGCACTAACTTATCCGACGCAAATACAAATATTCTGCGCTACGCCGAGGTACTACTGATACATGCAGAAGCTGAAAATGAATTAAATGGTCCAACAGCTAAAGCCTATGCATCACTTAATCAGGTGCGAAACAGAGCTGGATTGGCAAATCTAACAACGGGCCTTACAAAGGATCAATTCCGCGATTCGGTTTATCTCGATCGTCGGTTAGAACTGGTAGGAGAATTTCACCGCTATTTCGATTTGATTCGACAAACGGGTAGCGAAGTAACAGGTGTTGGACCCGAAGGCAGGGGGATTCTGATAAAAGCGTTGAAGGCAGTGGGTAAAACCAATGCAGCAGCACGTCACTACCTCTATCCGGTTCCTCAATTTGAAATAGACCGTAATCCAAAACTAACTCAAAACCCAGGTTGGTAACAATTAAAATAAAATGAAAATGAAATCAAATAAAAATATAAAACTATTAGCATCTGCCATCCTCTTGGGTGGCGGAGCTGCACAACAAGCTGTTGCACAACACGAACCAATACAGCCTTTTAAAGGAAAGATTGGAAGAACCCTGGACGAATCAACACAAGCGTGGCCGGAAAAAGTAAAAGCACCCAAAGGAGCGCCCAATGTAGTTTGGATTTTGCTCGATGATGTGGGGTTTGGAGCATCTTCAGCTTTCGGTGGATTGGTTGAAACCCCTAACTTCGAAGCGTTGGCTAATGATGGGTTGCGTTTCACTAATTTCCATACTACGGGTATTTCGAGTCCAACACGTGCAGCCTTGCTTACCGGTCGTAATCATCACAAAGTAGCAATGGGTCATCATGCCGAATTGCAAATTGGTGCTCCCGGTTACACGGGTGAAATTCCATTGGAAGCAGGGACTATTGCCGAGATTTTCCGCGAAAATGGCTATAATACGTTTGCATTAGGGAAATGGCACGGTATCCAACCTCAGCAACAAAGTCACAACGGACCATTTAACCGTTGGCCAACCGGTCGTGGATTCGATCATTTCTATGGTTTCTATGGAGGTTCTACCGATCAGTGGCATCCCCAACTGATTGATGGTATTAACGAAGTTGATATTGAACCAAACACAAAACATTTGAATGAGTTGTTGGCCGATAAAGCTATCTCATACATTGCAAACCAGCAATCAACAGATCCTGAAAAACCATTCTTTGTATATTATGCCACCGGCGCCACTCATGCGCCTCATCATGTAGGTAAAGAATGGAGCGACAGATACAAAGGCAAATTTGATAAAGGCTGGGATGCTTATCGTCAGGAAGTTTTCAACCGTCAAACAGCGCGTGGATTCCTGCAAAAAGGAACAGTACTTCCTCCCCGCCAGGCTGGTGTAAAAGCCTGGGATAGCCTTTCTGTCAACGAAAAGAAAGTATTTGCCCGGTTCATGGAAAATTATGCGGGGTATCTTTCTTGCACCGATCATGAAATTGGTCGCGTTATTGATTATTTGAAGCAAAATAATTTATATGACAATACGGCTATTTTCCTTATTATAGGTGATAATGGCGGTAGCAAAGAAGGCACTTATACCGGAACTGCAGGTTTGGGACAATCTGAAAAGGCTTTAGGAAGCGATATTGATTTCCTGTTGAGTCAATATGATAATATTGGAACTGAAAAATCGAATCCCAATTATCCACTTGGTTGGTCGCAGGCTTGTAACACGCCTTTCCGTTATTGGAAAAGCGATGCCAACAGCGAAGGTGGAACGCACAATCCGCTGATTGTACACTGGCCAAATGGAATTAAAGAAAAAGGAGGAATCCGCACGCAGTACAGCCACGTGTCGGATGTGTTGCCAACAACGGTTGAACTTGCCGGAGCAACAGTTCCGGAAGTGATTAACGGTTATCCGCAAATGCCAATTCAAGGTACAAGTTTCGCCTATGCATTGAACGATGCAAAAGCGCCAACACGTAAATCGGCCCAGTATTATGAACTTCATGGTGGCCGTTCTATCTACAAAGATGGTTGGAAAGCAAGCGTGTATCATCCACGTAATATCTTCGGCGAGACCGGAGGTGCCGATATAAACTTCAGCCCGCGTCCCTTTAGTCAGGACAAATGGGAACTCTACAACCTGAACGAGGATTGGAACGAAATCAATGATGTGGCTGCTAAATACCCTGAAAAGTTGAAAGAACTTCAGGATTTGTTCGATAGTGAGGCTAAAAAGAACAATGTGTATCCATTGCACAGCTATCAGGAAGGATTAGCAGCCCCGGTGATTAAACCTAAAACTGTGATTTTAGGTGGAACAGACCAGAAAATTGAAGTGAAAATTGGTAAAGGAGCTGTAACCATCACTGCCAATATTGAAACAAAAACTACAAAAGATGATGGGGTAATCTTTGCTGATGGCGGTTTGCTTGGCGGTTCAAGTCTTTTCATTAAAGGCGGTAAGCTTCAATATGTACTGAATGATGGTTTGAAAGAAAAATACCTGGTTTCCAATAAAGCAGTGCAAGTGGGTAAAAATACCATCAAGATTGAATATCCGGATTATAAAACAGTTGTATTGACTCTTAACGGACAGAAGGTAGCTGAGTCGACCATAACAGCTCGTGGAAAATACCTTTCTGCATTTTCAGGCGAAGGCGTGAGTGTTGGAAAAGACTCCAACTCACCGGTAACAAAATCATATCCATGGCCATTTCCTTTCAAAGGAAAAGTTACAGGAATTGTAATTGACCAGGATGTAAAATAACAAAAAAAATATTCGAAATGAAGAAGATACAATATAGTACAAGAGTAGTGGGAATATTTGCTTCGTCAATATTGACGAGTGCTTACGCTCAGACCACTCCGCAGCAAATTGCCGGAACTCAGTTTAAAGGAAAAATAGGTAAAACATTGGCCGACTCGCAAGAAGCCTGGCCCGAAAAGAAAACAGCACCCAAAGGCGCACCAAATGTGGTGGTTTGGTTGATAGACGATGCCGGTTACGGTACTTCCAGTGCGTTCGGAGGGTTAATGCAAACACCCGTGTTGGATAGTTTGGCAAACAATGGCTTGCGTTACACTAATTTTCACTCAACCGGTGTCAGCTCACCAACGCGAGCTGCTTTGCTGACCGGACGCAACCACCATTCTGTACATATGGGGACGCTGAATTACAGTTCCAAGGGATTCCCTGGATACGATGCGGTTATGCCGGGCGATAAAGCAACTATTGCCGAAGTGCTTCACGAAAACGGCTACAGTAATTTTGCCGTGGGTAAATATCACGTGGCCCCGATTGATGAAATTACACCCGATGGACCATTCGACCGCTGGGCGGTGGGACGTGGTTTCGACCATTTCTACGGTTTCCAGCTCGGTCACACCGATCAATATCATCCTAACTTGTACGAAGACAGAAAGGTGATTGACATTGAACCAAACACCAAACATCTGACCACGTTGTTGGCCGATAAAGCCATTAGCTATATTGCCAACCAAAAGTCCATTCAACCTGAAAAACCGTTTTTCCTTTATTTTGCTTCGGGAGCCATTCACTCGCCGCATCAGGTGGATAAAAAATGGAGCGACTTGTACAAAGGGAAGTTCGATAAGGGTTGGGACTGGTACCGCGAAGAGGTTTTTGCCCGCCAGAAAAGATTGGGAGTTATTCCTGCCGATGCCGTGTTGCCCGACCGCGACCCGACTGTAAAAGCATGGGATAGCCTGACACCGGAACAACGAAAAGTATATGCCCGCTTTATGGAAGTATATGCAGGTTTCCTGACACATGCCGATTATGAATTTGGCCGTATTGTAAACTACCTGAAAGAAATCGGACAAGATAAAAATACTGTCATTTTGGTAAGTATTGGTGATAATGGTTCGAGTCATAGCCCGCGCAATGGTTCATTCAATGGGTATATCAGCAGTTTGGACGAAGACAAACAAGTGGCCGAACTGTATAAAAATATTGATAAAATTGGTACGGAACATTCGTTTGAAGATGCACCTTCGGGTTGGACACAAGCTACCAACACGCCTTTCCGCTTGTGGAAAGCCGATCCGAACAGCGAAGGTGGAACGCATCAACCGTTGATTGTGTATTATCCAAATGGAAAACTGGAAAAAGGCGGAATCCGCGAACAATACGGCCATGTGATTGATATTGCTCCAACCATTTATGAACTGACAGAATCAAAAGTTCCTGAAGTAATTAAAGGTTACAAACAACAACCTATCGAAGGTACAAGTTTGGCTTACTCAATTTATGATGCAAAAGCAACCAACCGCCACACAGTGCAGTATTACGAGTTGTTTGGCAAACGTGCCATCGTAAAAGATGGTTGGAAAGCCTCAGTATTCCATCAACCGGGAGCTGATTTCGCGAAAGATGCATGGGAACTTTACGATTTGAAAAAAGACTTCAACGAACGTGTCGACCTTGCTGCCAAATTTCCTGAAAAAGTAAAGGAATTACAAGCCATCTTCGATCAGGAAGCTCAAAAATACAATGTATATCCATTAATCGACAATGCTTTGGGACATAGTGCCGGAGGCAGATCACGCAGTCCGTATGGATTGAATAAAAAAGTGGTATTATATACCGGAGTTGACCAATTGCTTACTTATAGCGGTCCGCAATTTCAGGGCGATCCATTTACAATTACAGCCGATGTAGAACTGAAATCAACTGCCGACCAGGGTGTTCTATTTGCAACCGGTTCTGAATTTGATGGATTGAGTTTGTTTATAAAAGATGGCAAATTGCAAGTGGCTCACAACACCGGAACCATTGTCCGCTACCTGGAATCGAACATAACGGTGCCTGTTGGGAAATCCAAATTGAAACTGGAATTCAACTACACAGCGCCTGTCGAAAAAGGGCGGCGGAACTTATCTGCTCCAGCCGGAACAGAATCCATTTATATCAACGACCAAAAAGTGGCCGAACGCGATATTATTGCTTCCGAAGGTTATATAGCAGTTTACAAAGATGGTATTGATGTGGGCTCGGATAGAAATTCACCGGTAACCGACCGTTACAAAGTGCCGTTTGCCTTTACCGGGAAACTGAATAATGTGACGATTGAATATAAATAATTGCACACCCTGCCAGCTAAAACCACTTTGAGACTACCCCACTTATGGTACATAAAATACTATGAGTGGGGTATTTTACATACCTAAAAATAATGTGAACTTTGTCGCGAAAACAACTGGATTTGAAAACAACAAACCCTATGGATGAAGTTACTTTTATTATTGCCGAAAACACCGACCTCTGCCGCCTGGGCTTGAAGTGCGTTATTCACGACCAAGTCCAATCGCCTGTAATCCATTTCGCTTCTACTAAAATGGAGCTGCACAGTGCGTTGTTGTCGAACAGTGGAGCTGTTGTAATTGTCGACTTCGACAGCCTGGCTGTGAATAGTATCGACGAGGTGTCTGTGCTTTCAATCTGCTTCCCCCATTCCAATTGGCTTTTTGTGGCCGACATACCCGACGAAACTTTTCTAATGCCGCTTACAGCTTCCTTTTCTAAAGCTAATTTTGTGCTGAAAACAAACGAGTATGACGTTATCGCAACTGCCATTCTGTCGACTGTTGCCGGTAAAAAGTATTATTGCAGCGAAGCTTTGCAAATAATCATGGATGGGCATAACCGGAAAAAAGAAAGCTCCGGCAAGAAAGGCTTGCTCACCAACACAGAACTGGAACTGGTTCAGTTGTTTACGCAGGGAAAAACGGCCAAGGAAATAGCCGAGTTGCGCTGCCTTAGCCACCATACCATCAACACCCACCGCAAAAACATATTCCGTAAACTGAATCTCAACAATGTCCAGGAATTGATTAAGTACGCCTTGAAGAACGGCTTGGTTGACCTGACGGAATATTATATCTGACAGGCAGATAACCTGCCAAACCAAAGAATACCGCAATGTAAGTACCAATATACTCCCATTGCGGTATTTCATTACATGTGGCGACAGCCTAATTTTGCACTCGTAAAATATGACAAGGTATATAAAACAAGATTAAAAAAAATCGATTATGAGATTAAGAAATTTCACCCTGCTACTTTCGCTGGCAATTGGTTTTGCCTCCTTTGCCCAGAATAAGCAGGCACAGATCACTGGCAAGGTAAAAGACAGCGTTACAGGCGAAACCCTGGTGGGTGTCAGCGTACTGGTCGAAGGCACAAAAGACGCCGTCAAAACAGATGCCAATGGAAACTTCAGCTTGAAAACCACCAAAAAACTTCCTTTCACCGTGGTGGTGAATTATGTTGGCTACCAAAAGCAGGAGAACATTATTGAAAATGCCGATGATGAATTCGTTTTTGAGATCCGCCAGAGTTCAAACCTGTTGAACCGCGTGGTGGTGACTGCCCGCCGGCGTAACGAAACAGTGCAGGAAGTGCCGATTCCTATTTCGGTAGTTACAGGCGCTCAGGCCGAACAGAGCGGTTCGTTCAACGTGAACCGTGTAAAGGAACTAATCCCCAGCGTACAGCTCTATTCTTCCAATCCCCGTAACACGGCCCTGAGTATCCGTGGGCTGGGCACCACCTTCGGACTGACCAATGACGGGATCGATCCCGGTGTCGGGTTCTATGTGGATGGTGTGTACTACGCACGTCCGGCTGCCACCACGCTCGACTTTGTGGATGTCGACCGCATCGAGGTGCTGCGCGGTCCCCAGGGTACATTGTTTGGAAAGAACACCACTGCCGGTGCATTCAACGTAACTACTAAAAAGCCAAGTTTCACTCCCGGAGCCGATTTTGAGGTAAGCTATGGTAACTACAATTATATTCAGGCCAAATCATCGATTACCGGTAAACTGTTGGATAAAGTCGCAGGCCGCATCTCTTTCTCGGGGACGCAACGCAATGGTACAATCTACAACCAACGGACTGAATCGTTCGTAAACGAGTTGAACAACCTGGGTGCTCGCGGACAATTATTGTATCAACCGTCTAAAAACTTCAACTTATTGCTGGCGGCCGACTGGAGCCACCAGGCACCGGTTGGTTATGCGCAGGTATTTGCCGGAACCGTAAAAACCAAACGGAAAGGCTATCGTCAGTACAATCAGATTGCTGCTGATTTGGGTTACACCATCCCAAGCACCAATCCATTCGACCGCGTGATCGATCAGGATACACCGGCCAAAGCCAATCAGGATTTTGGTGGCGCTTCGCTCAATGCCGATATCAAACTGGGATCGGGCACGCTGACATCAACCACCGCATGGCGTTATTGGAACTGGGATCCATCTACCGACCGCGACTTTACCGGATTGCAGGCATTGAACAAATCGCAGGCACCATCGGTACACAATCAGGCTTCGCAGGAAATCCGCTGGGCGGGTTCGTTGGGCTCAAAAGTAAGTGCAGTGTTTGGTGCCTTTGCTTTCTATCAAAACCTGAAGGCAAATTCTACCGAAGAAGCCGGCAAAGACCAATGGCGCTTTTCCTATGACTCAACCGTGGTGGCTAACCGTGCGCTGTGGCAAACTGCCAGCCTGCTGGATGGCTACGGTATCAAAACCAATTCGGAATTGAATACCTTTAGTGGTGCGGTGTTTGCCCAGGTTGATGTTGCTGTTTTGAAAAACTTACACGTATTACCGGGCTTACGCGCCAATTATGATTTAAAAAAAGTGCAATTCAACCGCGGGGTGTACGGAAGCATCGAAACTGCCGATGCTAATTTGTTGAAAATCCGCAAGGCCTTGGGATATACCAATCAATCGTTTGACGTAGAAAAAGACAATATAAACTACTCGGGGCAACTTACAGTGACATACAAAGTCGATAAAAACATCAATACATTTGCAACCTATTCAACAGGATATCGTCCGGTAGGGGTCAATCTGGGAGGCCTGCCTTCAGATGCCAACGGGAAACCACGCACTGACTTGGCTGTGATAAAACCCGAGCGGATCAACCATGCCGAAATAGGTGTGAAAACCACGCCAACCAAGAATTCGATATTAAACCTTACAGTTTACAATTCCGATATCAAGGATTACCAGGCACAAGTGCAGTCGCCCGAACTGGGCGTGAACCGTGGTTACCTGGCCAATGCCGAAAAGGTAAATGTAAAAGGTGCTGAGTTGGAAGGAAGTATCAATCTGGGTAAAAACTGGACGTTGAATGCTTCTGGCGCCTATACCGATGCGAAATTTGTGAAGTTCACCAATGCACCGCTTCCGTTGGAAGAAACCGGGTTGAAAGATGCCAATGGTAAATCGGTCTATTTCAAAGATATTTCGGGTGGACGCCTGCCGGGCGTATCCAAGTGGGTAACTTCATTCGGAACACAATATGCACACGAAGGTAGCTTTTTGCAGAAAAGCGGGGAGTACTTTGCCGGGGTCGACGGATACTACCGTTCGGAATTCTCGTCCAACCCTTCGCCATCGCAATACCTGAACGTGGCCGGTTACAGCCTGTTCAATGCCCGTGTAGGTTTCCGTACAGCAAAAGGAACTTCGCTGACACTATGGGGACGCAACATTTTCAACACCGACTACTTTGAACAATTACTCGTAGGGGCAGGTAACTCAGGTCAATATGCGGGAGTGCTTGGTGACCCGCGCACATATGGCATAACCTTAAAGCACTCTTTCTGATTTTTAGAAGGTTGGCTAAAAATAGAGGGTTCCACTTCCGGGTGGAACCCTTGTTCCCAATCTAACAATGATAAAACAATGCCTTTCATGAATAGCAAGACAATCCAGTTCAATCCGCTCAAATATCCGGTTTATGTGATGGCAAAGCCTATTGGGCCGGCCTGTAACCTCCGTTGCAGCTATTGCTATTACCTGGATAAGAAAAACCTGAATCCGAATAATAGCAGTAACCGGATGAGCCCGAAAACACTCGAA
The DNA here is from genome assembly GCA_035299105.1 of Paludibacter sp. GTDB lineage: Bacteria > Bacteroidota > Bacteroidia > Bacteroidales > Paludibacteraceae > Paludibacter. The sequence goes on from DATGXD010000147.1 coordinate 17,681, forward strand.
CTGTTTATCGAGCAATATATCAACGCACAACCGGGCGAACAGGTTCTTTTTACCTGGCATGGCGGCGAGCCGTTGCTTATGGGACTGGATTACTATAAACGGGTACTCCAGTTGCAAAAAGTATATGGCCGCAATCGCCAGATAGAAAACGTGTTGCAAACCAACGGAACTTTGCTTACCGAAGAGTGGTGCAGGTTTTTCAGGGAAAATAACTTCCTGGTTGGTATTTCCATTGACGGGCCGGAACATTGCCACAACCGCTACAGGAGAACCATTGGTGACGAAGGTTCTTTCCAGAAGGCTTTGAACGGCATTAAGCTGCTCCAAAAGCACGGCGTTGAATTCAATATACTGTCGGTGGTGAACGATTATAATGTGCAATATCCGCTTGAAGTATACCGCTTTTTCAAAATGATAGGTGCAAAATATATCCAGTTTTCACCTGTGGTCGAACGGTTGGACCCGGCTTCGGGTTTGCTTGCCGAACCTGCTGACACCGAAGGGAAACTAACTCCGTGGTCGGTGGGTTCGCTGGAGTACGGGCAGTTTCTGACGGCTATCTTTGATGAATGGGTGCGGGCCGATGTAGGGGAAGTGTTTGTAACCACTTTCGATGCCACGCTGGCTGGTTTTGTGGGTGTACAATCACCAACCTGTATCTTCTCGGAAACCTGCGGGCACGCTTCGGCACTCGAGGCTAATGGCGATTTGTATAGCTGCGACCATTTCGTTTTTCCCGGATTCAAACTGGGGAATATCCACCATGAGACCATTACCGGCCTAATGCTTTCGCCCCGGCAGTTCAAATTCGGGAACGATAAGCGCGATAAGCTTTCATCGGTTTGTAAAAGCTGTAGGTTTCTAAAACTCTGTTACGGCGAATGCCCTAAGAACCGGATTCTGGAACTGGCTGATGGCGCGGCACACAATTACCTCTGCTCGGGATTGAAGCATTATTTCACCCATGTGGAGCCTTTTATGAAATTTATGGCTAATGAATTGGCCCACAACCGTCCTCCATCAAACGTCGTTGGCTGGGCAAATTCCCGGGGTTGAGTTACAAGCGATTCCCGTGAGTTCTATATAAGCTATAAATCCAAACACAGGCATATCCATATATTAGGATATTAGGGTGCGCTGCACCTGGAAACAGGAGATTCGGATGCTGGTTCTACAAATGTTGCGGGACGCTGTCCCTGAAAAGGTGCGGAGCTAATAAAATAACCCCAATACACGATTGACGTTTCAGTTGTTGACTGATTGACTTGTCTACTCGTCTACTTGTCTACTCGTAACTCGTAACTCGTAATTACTTTTATACCTAAAACAAGGTACGAAAATACCCCCCTGGCGGTATGGCAGGGGTGTTGTGCGTGCCTTAATTTTGCATCGATAGAAATTGAACCAAATTAAAACAGAAACGGTATGAAAAGAATTGTAACACTCACGCTTGCTTTTGCCATTCTCCTCGGCATTAGCCAACAAGCCCAAGCCCAAAAGAAAGAACTGAAAGGCCAGATTTCCCTGTCCGGCGCTTTTGCCCTGTACCCGTTGGCCGTAAAATGGGCCGAAGAATTTAAGAAAATCCATCCGGGTGTGAGAATCGATGTCTCCGGTGGTGGTGCAGGCAAGGGTATTACCGATGCCTTGGCCAAAGTGGTCGACTTGGGAATGGTTTCGCGCGAAATCCATCCCGAAGAATTGAAAAAAGGGGCATGGGTTGTGGCGGTTGCCAAGGATGCCGTTGTGCCTACCGTGAATGCGAAAAACCCGAAGATAAAAGAGATTTTAGCAAAAGGCTTGACACAATCCACTGCCATTAAGATTTACGTTACAGGTGAATACAAGACATGGGGGCAAGTGCTGGGGACAGATTCCAAAATTCCGATCCGCTTGTTTAACCGTTCGGATGCAAGCGGTGCCGGCGAAACCTGGGCCAAATACCTGGGCAACAAAAAGCAGGACGACTTGCTGGGGACTGCTATTTTCGGCGATGCCGGATTGGCGGCGGCTGTTCAGAAAGAACCGCTTGGTTTCGGGTACAACAACATAGCCTATGCCTACGATTTGAAAACAAAACGTCCTAATCCGGGAATCGTTGTATGGCCGGTCGATGTAAACGGCAACGGCAAGGTCGATGCCGGCGAAAACTTCTATGGAACTTCAACCCAGCTTGTGAATGCCATTGCACAGGGTAAATATCCTTCGCCGCCAGCCCGCGACTTATACCTTGTTTCGAACGGGAAACCGACGAATCCGGTGGTGGTTGCCTTCCTGAAATTTATCCTTACCGAAGGACAGAAATACAATGTGCCGAACGGATATATCGGTTTGCCGAAGGATAGACTAGGGAAAGAGGCAGCGAAACTGAAGTGACCTATAGTTCGTAGTCGGTAGTAAGTGGTTTGTATTCAGTAATTAAAATTTGTCCATGTTAATAATCGCAAGAAATAGAATCCTGAAAAATAAAATTGCCGGAGGAGTGATGTTCACCATTACGGTGGCATCCATCTTCCTGGTGGTTCTGGTCGGGCTTGGCTTGTACCTCAAATCAATACCAATTTTCGAAGCCAAATCATTCTGGCAGCTCGTTTCGTCATCAACCTGGCGGCCCAACAACGGGGAATTCGGTTTTTTGCCATTCTTGTTGGGTACGCTTTGGGTAACGGCTATAGCTGTGGCGCTGGTACTTCCTGCTTCGTTGTTTGCGGCTTTGCTGCTCACCGAACATTCGAAACCCTATTCAAAAAAATGGATTTTCCCGGCACTCGACATTTTGGCCGGAATCCCATCGGTAGTGTATGGCGTTTGGGGAATACTGCTTGTTGTGCCTTGGATATCGGAAAAGCTGGCCCCGCATTTCGTCGAGTATTCGAGCGGGTACACCGCCCTTTCGGGTGGAATTGTGTTGGGGGTAATGATTTTGCCGTTGCTAATCAGTTTGTTTGTCGAAATATTCGATGCTGTGCCACGCGAGTTCCGCGATGCAGCGTTGTCATTGGGTGCAACCCGCTGGCAAACCAGCAAGCTGATTATTTTACGGAAAACATTACCGGGGGTTATAGCTGCCGTCATGTTGGCCGTTTCCCGTGCCTTCGGCGAAACAATCGCCGTGTTAATGGTTTGCGGAAGTTTTCCTGAAATTCCGAAATCTATTTTCGATGCTTGTTATCCATTGCCTGCATTGATTGCAAACAATTACGGCGAAATGCTCTCCATTCCGCTGTACGAATCGGCATTGATGTTGGCTGCATTCTTCTTGTTTATTGTGGTGTTTGTTTTCAACGCCGTTTCGAGGGCGGTAATTCACCGGATTGAAAGGAAATTTGTATAAGGCCTTGCCGGGGGGCGAAGGGAGGAAGATTAGCCCTAATCCCGGGATGGGAATTTGATACCAGGCGAAAGTAACCCCGGTTTCCCATCAGGGCTTGGAGGTTACAGGACCATAAAATAAAATCTGAGATGAAACTGAAATTTATTGAAGAAAAAATAGCAAAATCATTCATGGCGCTATCCATTGCGGTGGTTTTTGCATTTGTTGCCAGCATAATCTATGTCATCCTGCACCGGGGCTTGCCGGCCATCTCGTGGGATATGGTTAGCAAAATTCCCGAAGGGGGCTATTACAACGGTGGTGGAGGTGGAATTCTGAATGCCATTGTCGGGTCGTTGTACATAGTGTTCGGGTCAACAGTTCTGGGCCTGTTAATTAGTATCCCGGTTGTTTTTTACCTGAACGTATACCTGCCCAAAACCTCGCGGTTGGCCTATGTTGCCCGTTTGGCTTTCGATATCATGTTTGGAATCCCATCCATCGTGTATGGCGCATTTGCCTTTAGCATAATGATTTACCTTGGAATGCGGACCTCGTTGGGTGGCGGTATCCTGGTTATCACTTTGTTGGTGATTCCCATTTTTATCCGTTCGATGGACGAGGTGGCACAGCATTTACCCAAAGATTTGCTTGATGCCACCTATGCGCTGGGAGCTACAAAACTTGAAACCCTCGGAGTGGTGGTCAAGCAGCTTGCACCCGGAATTGCAACGGCCACTTTGCTCTCGGTGGGACGCGCCATGGGCGATGCGGCAGGCGTAATGTTCACGGCCGGGTTTACCGACAGTATTCCCGCCTCGCTTAGTTCGCCGGCGGCCACCCTGCCCTTGTCGGTTTTCTTCCAGCTCAGCAGTCCAAACGTCGA
>DATGXD010000148.1:0-32869 GCA_035299105.1 Paludibacter sp.
CCTCCCGGGAAAAAGGCCGAAGTGCTGATTGTGAACGCCGTTGAGTGTGAACCATACCTCACCTGCGACCATCGGCTCATGCTTGAAAAAGGAGAGGAAATCCTGGTTGGGATCACCATCCTGATGAAGGCCTTGTCGGTAAGCCGCGCTTGTGTCGGGATCGAAAACAATAAGAAAGACGCCATTGAGCGGATGAAGCAGTTGGCAAAATCGTATAAGGGAATACAAATAGTCCCATTGAGGGTACAATATCCGCAGGGTGGCGAGAAACAGTTGATTGATGCCGTCATAGGCAGGCAGGTGCCAAGCGGTGCGCTCCCCATCGAAGTGGGTGCCGTAGTGCAAAATGTTGGGACCACTTTTGCCATTTACGAGGCAGTCCAGAAAAATAAGCCTTTGTTCGAGCGTGTTATCACCATTACGGGCAAATCCATGGCTTCGCAAGCAAACTTCAGGGTCAGGCTGGGTGCCCCACTCGTTGGCGTGGTGGAACAGGCTGGCGGGATTCCCGAAGACACGGGCAAAATTGTGGGTGGAGGACCCATGATGGGCCGCGCGCTGGCAAGCCTCGAAATCCCCATGGCAAAGGGAAGCGCGGGGATATTGTTTATCCCGACATTGGAATCGGCACGGAAAAAAATGCAGAATTGCATGCGTTGTGCCAAATGCGTTTCAACTTGCCCCATGGGGTTGGAACCTTACTTGCTGATGAACCAAAGCGAACGTGCCATGTGGGCGGAAATGGAAACCGAAAGGGTGATGGACTGTATCGAGTGCGGTTGCTGTTCGTTTACTTGCCCATCGAGCCGTCCGTTGCTCGACCACATCCGGTTGGGCAAGTCCACCGTTGGTGGAATTATCCGCAAGCGTAGCGTTAAACCCTGATTTTGATTCTGAATCGTCCTTGTTTGAAGTCTGAAAATATATTTTCCACATATGAATAAGCTTATTATTTCTCCATCGCCACATGTCCATAGTGGCGATTCGGTTTCCAAAAACATGACGGGTGTCATTATAGCCCTTATGCCTGCTTACCTGGCGGGGTTGTATTTCTTTGGAATCGGCACCCTCATCATTAGCCTGGCATCTGTCTTGTCGTGTGTGCTTTTCGAATATCTGATCCAGAAATTTGTATTGAAAGGCCCAGTCACGGTTTTTGATGGCTCTGCCGCACTTACCGGCCTGTTGCTGTCGATGAACCTGCCTTCGAACATTCCGGTGTGGATGGTAGTTGTGGGGGCTTTGGTGTCTATTGGCATCGCCAAAATGAGCTATGGAGGATTGGGAAACAACCCGTTGAATCCGGCGCTGGTAGGGCGTGTTTTCCTGCTGGTCTCGTTTCCTGCGCAAATGACAACCTGGCCCAAACCGGCACCCTTGACATTGCATTACCTGGATGCTGAAACAGCCGCCACCCCGCTGGCTTCCATCAGGTTCGGGAATGTACCCCATGTGTTCGATTTGCTGGTTGGGAATACGGGCGGCTCCTTTGGCGAGGTCTCGGCTATTGCCCTACTGGTTGGCCTGGTTTATTTGTTGTTGAAAAAAATTATTACCTGGCACATCCCGTTCAGCATCCTGGCAACCGTTTTTGTTTTCACGGGTATCATGCATGTGGCAAAGCCCGAAATGTATGTCGCCTCGCCGGTTGTACAATTGTTGACCGGAGGGTTGTTGCTTGGCGCCATTTTCATGGCCACGGATTATGCCACCTCGCCTATGAACCCCAAGGGCATGGTGATTTATGGGGTGGGCATTGGAATTATCACGGTTGTTATCAGGCTTTTTGGCGCTTACCCCGAAGGGGTTTCTTTTGCTATCCTGATAATGAATGCATTTACGCCGTTGATTAATATTTATGTCAAACCAAAAAGATTCGGGGAGGTACGCGCGTAATGGAAAAATTGAAGTCTAGTTTTAAAAATATGGTGCTGGTGCTGTCCGGCATAACATTTTTTGCGGTCATGGCATTGGCATCGATTTATAACTTAACGTTGGAGCCTATTGCCAAGGCAAAAATTGCCAAGCGGCAAAATGCTGTCCGCGAAGTTCTTCCGGCTTTCGACCATGTTGCCGCGCCGGTGGAGGTGAAGGATGGGCCGGAAATTTCGAAGATCTTCAAAGCCTACGATAAGAATAATAATTTTGTAGGGGCGGCTGTGGAGGCTTCCTCGAACAATGGCTTCAACGGGAAGATTGTTGTAATGGTCGGTTTTGACAAAGATGCCAATATTACTAACTACTCGGTGTTGCAGCAAAACGAAACTCCCGGGCTTGGCTCCAGAATGGTTAGTTGGTTCAAGGATGCGCAGAAGAAGGGGCAAAGTGTCCTGGGGCTGAATGCAGCTTCGGCTAACCTGACCGTGAGCAAGGATGGTGGCGATGTGGATGCGATTACTGCTGCCACCATCAGTTCCAAGGCTTTTCTATTTGCCGTACGAAACGCTTACCAGGCTTACAGCACTGCAACAAGTTCAAATACAACAAAGTAAAACTGCCATGAGTAATTCTAAATTGAAAATAATTTCAAACGGCTTCATAACCGAAAACCCCACTTTCGTGTTGATTTTAGGAATGTGTCCCACGCTGGCAACCACTTCTTCGGCAATCAATGGATTAAGCATGGGGTTGGCTACCCTGTTTGTGCTGGTTGGCTCGAACATTGCCATCGCGTTGTTGAAAAATATTATTCCCGACCAGGTGCGAATCCCGGCCTATGTGGTGGTCATTGCCACTTTCGTAAGTATCGTCCAGATGGTGATGGAAGCCTACACGCCAGCCCTGTACGAAAGTCTGGGCATATTTATCCCGCTTATTGTGGTTAACTGCATTGTGCTGGGCCGTGCCGAAGCCTTTGCGGCTAAAAATTCTGTATTCGACTCGGCCATGGATGGTGTCGGGATAGGATTTGGGTTTACTTTTGCCTTGGCCTTGCTGGGTACTGTCCGTGAATTCCTTGGTACCGGCAAAGTGTTTGGTGTCACCCTTTTTCCCGAAAATTACGGAATGCTGGTCTTTGTCCTTGCCCCGGGAGCATTTATCGCCCTCGGATACCTGATTGCCATCATGAATAAACTTAGAAAAGCTTGATTTACTTTTGTATCACAAATAAAAAATATTACCTATGACTTTTATCCTGATTTTCATCAGTGCGGTGTTTGTGAATAATATTGTATTGTCGCAATTCCTGGGTATATGCCCGTTTCTGGGGGTTTCAAAGAAGTTGGATACTGCTCTTGGAATGAGTGCCGCTGTGGCTTTCGTAATGACCTTGGCAACAATCTTTACTTATGTCATTCAAAAGTCGGTTCTCAATCCTTTTCATATCGGTTACCTGCAAACCATTACGTTCATCCTGATTATTGCAGCGCTGGTCCAACTGGTCGAAATTATCCTGAAAAAAATCTCACCCGTTTTGTACCAAGCTCTTGGCGTTTTCCTGCCATTAATCACCACCAACTGCACCATTCTGGGGGTTGCCCTTTTGGTAATAAAAAAAGACTTTAACCTGATTGAGAGCGTGGTGTTTGCCATCTCCACGGCCGTTGGTTTTGGGCTGGCATTGGTTCTTTTCGCCGGTATCCGCGAGCAGCTCAGCATGGTGAAACTCCCGAAAGGCATGGAGGGAACGCCGGCAGCATTGCTTACTGCGGGTTTGCTGGCTCTCGCATTCATGGGATTTGCCGGTATAGTGAAATAATGCGGTGGAAGCTGCGTGTTTTTTTCCAAAAAATGCCTGAAACCAGAAAAAAACTTCGCTTCCCTGCTTTTGTTTATGAAAAAATAGGCTTACATTTGCATTCCATTTTGAAAATCATGCGGCAGTAGCTCAGTTGGTAGAGCATCAGCTTCCCAAGCTGAGGGTCGCGGGTTCGAGTCCCGTTTGCCGCTCTCTTTCCTTCCTCTCTGAATCTTCCTTTTTTACTTTCTTCTTCAGTTATTCGGCTATTTTTCTTTGTTAATCCAAAACTTATTTTTATTTTTGGATTTTGTTTGTTAACCCGCCACCCTGAAATCCGAAAATCATGTGGAAAGATTATTTCTATTTTTCCCGAGGACAGCGTAATGCGATTGTTTTGTTGCTGATTCTCATTGCAGTAGCTTTTGTTTTAGATGTATGTTTACCGTTCATCCTTCCACCTCCGGTAGGTAATTCTACAGGTTTCCTGAATGAAGTCGAGGTGTTCCGCAAAACACTACTCGACCGCGACAGCCTGATTCGTGTAGCCAGGCAGCAATTGTATGAAAAAAAATACGAGGAACAGTTTCGGAGGCAGGACGCAATTGGAGAATCCGGACACAAACTGTTTGCATTCGACCCCAATACAATTGATTCGGCTGCATTTGTCCGCTTGGGATTGAAATCTTTTGTCGCCAGCAATATTCTGAAATACCGGGCTAAAGGTGGAAAGTTCCGTGTGGCTGCCGATTTTTCGAAGGTTTACGGAATCCTGCCTGGAAAATTTGCCGAACTTGAACCTTATATTACCATCAAGACAATTCCGGCAAATGTCGACACGATTAGCCGCCGGCGGAAGGAAACGAAAAGGGAGATTGTGGTAGACCTTAATTCCGCCGACACTGTACTCTTGATGCAGGTGAAGGGGATAGGGAGGGGATACGCAAAGGGAATCCTGCGTTTCCGCAAGTTGGCCGGGGGATTTGTGTCGGTAAACCAGCTGGCCGAATTATATCGAATGACACCTGAAAACCTTGAAAGAATCCGTCCTTACTGTAGGGTAAACACAGCCCTTGTGCAAAAAATCAATGTCAATACGGCAAGTGTCGATCGGCTAAATGCCCACCCCTATATCAGTTTCTACCAGGCAAAGGCCATTTATGAACTCCGCAGGCATAAAGGCAGGTTAAAAAAGTTGGACGAACTAACCAAGCTGCCCGAACTGACGGCACAAGACCTCGAAAAGCTAGCCCCTTATTTGAGCTTTGAATAATTAGCTGGCATTGTTTTTGTTGTTGGATTCATTGCAAGTTGCTGTGTATTAATAATTTATTAAAATATTTATTTTATGAAAACACTGACGAAAATCTGGATTGCAGGCGCATTTATGCTCCTTTTTACTGCCTGTGACTTTTGGAATGACCGGGATGTTGTGGACTATAAGGTGAATATTGGGACTGTTGAAAATGCCGACAGTTCTTCGGCTTTCTATTTTAGGTTGGACAATAATAGCCTCTTGTGGGTAAAAAGCACCAATCTGCCGAATTATAAGCCTGCAAGCGGGCAGCGGATCATTGCTGAATATACGCTGGCCTCGGATAAACGCACCGGTGGATCTTACGACTACGACATTAAATTATACGATGCGTACAGCGTGCTTACAAAAAATGTCTTTCTGGTTACGCCATCGACACAGGATAGTATCGGTAACGATTATATCAGGGTTGAAAACGTTTGGATTGGCGCCGATTACCTGAACGTGCAGTTTGTGTATGCGGGTTATGATAAGATACATTATATCAACCTGGTATCCGATTCATCGAAAACATATACCGACGGGAAAGTTCATTTGGAATTCCGGCACAATGCGAACCACGATTCGCCTATTTACAATCGCCGGGGATACGTTTCGTTCAGGTTGAAACCGTTTAGCCAATTGTTGCAACAAGACACGCTGCAACTGGTCATTCATGTGAATTCGTTATACGGATCAAGTGCTAAAACCTATGAGTTGAAATATCCGGTTGCAGCCGGCAGCATGGACATGGCGGCGCCACGGAAGATTGGAATGCCGGATGGACAAGAAAAACTAAACAGGTAGCAATCCGGGTTAATGGACCATAAATTTGTTTTTCAGTTGGATGATTGATTGAAAGATATGCCTGAACCACTTGGTTCCTCTGTACTGTGGTTGGAAAAGGCAAGGAGAACATTTTCGAAAACAATAATCAAGGCAATAAAAAAACCGGACTGTTTTGAACAATCCGGTTTTCTTGTTTGATATAGAATGCTTCTATTCTTCGGCTTCGCCTTGGTCTTCCATGTCGATTACATTCCGGCGCGCATCTACTTTTTTGTCGTACTCATCGCGCGAGTAAACAACAATCTTGTCGAAGTCGCGCTGTCCGGTACCGGCAGGAATCAAGTGCCCGCAAATTACGTTTTCCTTCAATCCTTCGAGACGGTCCACTTTCCCGTTGATGGCGGCATCGTTCAGCACTTTGGTTGTTTCCTGGAACGAAGCGGCCGACATGAAGCTGTTTGTCTGGAGGGCTGCACGTGTAATACCTTGCAGAATCTGGTTCGAAGTAGCGGCAATAGCATCGCGTGTCTGTACAAGCTTCATATCGCGGCGTTTCAGCATACTGTTTTCATCGCGGAGCTTCCGGGCTGTGATAATCTGGCCGGGCTTCAGAGTTTCAGAATCCCCTGCATCCACAATCACTTTCTTGCCCCAGATACGGTCGTTTTCTTCCATGAATTCGTTTTTGTCAACGATTTGTTTTTCAAGGAAACGGGTATCGCCCTGTTCGAGGATTTCCACCTTGCGCATCATCTGGCGGACAATAACCTCAAAGTGCTTATCATTGATTTTTACACCCTGCAGGCGGTAAACATCCTGAACTTCGTTCACAATATAATCCTGAACGGCGGTAGGCCCTTTGATGAGGAGAATGTCCGAAGGCGTTGTAGCACCATCCGAAAGCGGTGTGCCAGCCCGCACGAAGTCATTTTCCTGTACCAGAATTTGTTTTGACAGCGGAATCAGGTATTTTTTCACCTCGCCGGTTTTCGAAGTTACTGCCAGTTCGCGGTTACCGCGTTTGATTTTTCCGAAAGTTACTTCGCCATCAATTTCAGCAACTACAGCCGGATTCGACGGGTTGCGGGCTTCGAACAATTCGGTAACACGTGGAAGACCCCCCGTGATATCGCCGGCCTTACCAACCGCACGCGGGATTTTTACCAGCATCTGTCCGGTTTTAATCTTGTCGCCATTATCAAGCACAAGGTGGGCGCCTACAGGTAAATTGTATGTGCGTGAAATGGTGCCATCCTTCGACAAAATATGCGCGCTTGGAACCTTGTTACGGTCTTTCGACTCGATAATGATTTTTTCACGCAAGCCGGTAGCCTCATCGGTTTCCGTTTTGAACGTTTGGTTTTCAATTACATCCTCGAATTCGATTTTACCTTCGGTTTCCGCAATGATTACCGCGTTAAATGGATCCCATTCACAAACGAGCTGGCCTTTTTTGCATACTTCCCCTTCTTTCACATACAGCTTGGAACCATAAGGAATATTCTGAGTTGTGAGAGCAATCCCTGTATTTGTATCAATTACACGCATTTCGGCCAGACGGCTGACAACTACCTGGTATGGATTCTTATTGTCATCGACAGCATCAACTGTACGAAGTTCGTCAAACTCAAGGCGACCATCATAGCGTAATACAATTTTCGACTCGGCCGCTATATTCGAAGCAATACCACCGACGTGGAACGTACGGAGTGTCAGCTGGGTACCCGGCTCACCGATTGATTGGGCTGCGATAACACCCACAGCCTCGCCTTGATGCACCATTTTACCGGTAGCAAGGTTACGCCCGTAACATTTCGCACAAACTCCTTTTTTCGATTCGCAAGTCAGCACCGAACGGATTTCGACACGCTCGATAGGCGAGTCCTGTATCTTTTTAGCAAGCGGTTCGGTGATTTGTTCGCCAGAAGCAACAATGAGGTCTCCGGTAAGCGGGTTGTAAATATCATGAACTGATACACGACCCAGGATACGTTCGTAGAGTGAAGAAATTACTTCTTCATTGTTTTTCATTTCAGTGGCAATCAACCCGCGCAGTGTGCCGCAATCATCTTCATTGATTATCACATCCTGCGAAACATCGACAAGACGGCGGGTCAGGTAACCTGCGTCGGCAGTTTTCAAAGCCGTATCGGCCAAACCTTTACGGGCACCGTGCGTTGAAATGAAGTATTCCAACACCGAAAGGCCTTCCTTGAAGTTCGACAAAATCGGGTTTTCAATAATCTGGCCACCTTCGGCGCCTGATTTCTGTGGTTTTGCCATCAAACCACGCATACCTGAAAGCTGGCGGATCTGTTCTTTCGAACCACGGGCACCCGAATCAAGCATCATGTAAACGGAGTTGAATCCCTGGTTGTCACTCGAAAGTTGCTTCATCAAGATGTTCGACAATTTCGAATTGACATGTGTCCAGGTATCGATAATCTGGTTGTAGCGTTCGTTGTAAGTGATGAAACCCATGTTGTAGTTGTTCAGGATTTCTTCCACTTCGGCATTACCTTCTTTTACAAGGGCTTCTTTTTCGGCAGGGATAATCACATCGTTCAGGTTGAACGACAGCCCTCCCTTGAATGCCATATAATACCCCAAGTCCTTAATATCATCGAGGAAAGCCGCTGTGCGTGCCACACCGCATACCTCAATCACATTCCCGATAATATCGCGCAACGATTTTTTTGAAAGGAGTTCATTGATATAACCTACTTCCGTGGGGACGCACTTGTTGAATAAGATACGTCCTACCGTTGTTTCAATCAACTTGTCAACGAGTACGCCTTCTTCGTTTAAGTCTTTGGTCTTCACCTTGATCCAAGCATGCAGTGCAACTTTCTTTTCGTTATAGGCAATTTCAGCTTCTTCGGGTGAATAGAAAATCAATCCTTCGCCAAGCGCACCGGCGCGAGGTTTGGTGATATAATACAAGCCAAGAACCATGTCCTGCGAAGGAACGGTAATCGGAGCACCATTGGCCGGGTTCAGAATGTTATGGGAAGCCAGCATAAGCATTTGGGCTTCCAGAACAGCTTCATTTCCAAGCGGTAAGTGAACGGCCATCTGGTCGCCGTCGAAGTCGGCATTGAATGCGGTACACGAAAGCGGGTGGAGCTGGATAGCTTTTCCCTCAATCATTTTTGGCTGGAATGCCTGGATACCCAAGCGGTGCAGGGTAGGGGCACGGTTTAGCAATACGGGATGTCCTTTCATCACGTACTCTAAAATATCCCAGATTACCGGGTCTTTGCGGTCAACGATTTTTTTCGCTGATTTTACCGTTTTCACAATGCCACGTTCAATAAGCTTGCGGATAACAAACGGTTTGAACAACTCGGCAGCCATGTCTTTAGGCAAGCCGCACTCGTGCATTTTCAATTCAGGGCCTACAACAATTACCGAACGGGCCGAATAGTCGACACGCTTTCCGAGCAGGTTCTGGCGGAAACGGCCTTGTTTCCCTTTCAAAGAATCCGAAAGCGATTTCAACGGGCGGTTTGCATCAGTTTTAACGGCACTGGATTTGCGTGAATTGTCGAACAACGAGTCAACTGCTTCTTGGAGCATACGTTTTTCGTTGCGTAGAATCACTTCGGGAGCCTTGATTTCAATCAAACGCTTCAAACGGTTATTGCGGATAATCACGCGGCGATACAAGTCATTGAGGTCCGAAGTTGCAAAACGGCCACCATCAAGTGGTACCAACGGACGTAATTCCGGTGGGATAACAGGAACAATCTTGATAACCATCCATTCGGGTTTGTTACGCAACCGCGAAGCGCGGAACGACTCAACAATTTGCAGGCGTTTCAAGGCCTCGTTCTTGCGTTGTTGCGATGTGTCGGTGTTGGCCTTGTGGCGCAAGTCGTACGACAATGCATCGAGGTCGAGGCGGCCCAACATTTCGTGGATAGCCTCGGCGCCCATTTTGGCAATAAACTTGTTCGGGTCGGTGTCTTCGAGCAATTGGTTTTCGCGTGGCAATGCCTCGAGGATGTCCAAGTATTCGTCTTCCGAAAGTAATTCCCCCGCGGTGATGTTTTCACCGTTTTCGAGGATTCCACCCTGGATTATGACATATTTTTCGTAATAAACAATTGAGTCCAGTTTTTTTGTGGGCATGCCCAACAAGTAACCGATTTTATTTGGCAAAGAGCGGAAATACCAAATGTGGGCTACCGGAACCACGAGCTGGATATGGCCCATGCGTTCGCGGCGAACTTTTTTCTCGGTCACTTCCACGCCGCAGCGGTCGCAGACAATGCCTTTGTAACGGATGCGCTTGTATTTGCCGCAGTGGCATTCGAAATCCTTTGTAGGACCGAAAATGCGTTCGCAGAACAAACCATCGCGTTCGGGTTTGTATGTTCGGTAATTGATGGTTTCGGGTTTGAGAACCTCGCCACTGGATAGCTTCAATATCTCTTCGGGCGACGCTAAGCCAATCGAAATCTTATTGAAACTACTTTTTACCTTATTATCTGATTTAAAAGCCATAACTTTTATTTAATTAACAATTAATAATTCATAATTCCTCAACGGAAATTATGTATTGTGAAATCCACCATTGGTAGTAAATAGTTTATAAAAAGCATCTAAAGTCCCTTTTTAGGGGGACTTAGAAGGTTTTTATTCGAGATTGATGCTCAGGCCTAACCCGCGGAGTTCATGCAACAATACGTTGAGTGACTCCGGAATTCCAGGCATTGGCATCGGATCCCCTTTCACAATTGCTTCGTAAGTGCGGGCACGTCCCATCACATCATCCGATTTAACTGTCAGTATTTCCTGGAGGATATGTGCTGCACCGAATGCTTCGAGCGCCCACACTTCCATTTCCCCGAAACGCTGACCCCCGAATTGAGCTTTACCACCCAGAGGCTGTTGGGTAATGAGCGAATATGGGCCAATCGAACGGGCATGCATTTTATCTTCAACCATGTGGCCCAGTTTCAGCATGTAAATAACGCCTACCGTGGCTGTCTGGTCGAAACGCTCACCGGTTCCACCATCATACAGATATGTTTTACCATAATTTGGAACACCGGCTTTCTCAGTCCATTGGTTTAAATCTTCCAATGTGGCACCGTCGAAAATTGGAGTTGCAAAACGCAGTCCCAATTCTTTACCAGCCCAGCCCAGCACGGTTTCGAAAATCTGTCCAAGGTTCATACGCGAAGGCACACCAAGCGGGTTCAACACGATATCCACAGGGGTACCGTCTTCGAGGAACGGCATATCTTCCTGGCGGACAATTCGCGATACAATACCCTTGTTACCGTGGCGTCCGGCCATTTTGTCACCAACACGGATTTTACGCTTCTTGGCAATATAAACTTTTGCAATCTGCACAATCCCGTTGGGAAGTTCATCGCCAATGGTGATATTGAATTTCTGACGTTTGATCTGGGCATCCAGTTCCTTGTATTTTCGCAGATAATTCATTACAAGCATTTTGATCAATTCGTTTTTGTTCGAATCGGTCGTCCATTTGCTCAATTGAACACTAGTGTAGTCAATTTCGCGTAAGCGTTCAGCAGTGAACTTACTGTTGCGCGAAATTATGTCTGTTCCCAAGAAATCTTTAACTCCGGCTGATGTTTTATCTCCGATCAACACCATTAACTTCTCAATCAAGGTGTTACGCAGTATAGTGGCTTGGTTTTCGAATTCTTCATCCAATTTTGGGAGGATGGCTTTGTCGGCCAGCTTCGACTTCCGGTTTTTCTGTGCTTTGGAGAACAAACGTTTCCCGATAACCACACCCGAAAGTGATGGAGTTGCTTTCAATGAGGCATCCTTCACATCGCCGGCTTTGTCGCCGAAGATGGCGCGAAGCAGTTTTTCTTCCGGCGATGGATCCGATTCCCCTTTCGGGGTAATCTTACCAATAATGATATCGCCCGGTTCGATGCGTGCACCGATACGGATAATACCATTTTCATCCAGGTCTTTTGTGGCTTCTTCGCTCACGTTAGGTATGTCGGCTGTAAATTCTTCAATACCACGTTTCGTCTCGCGGACATCGAGCAATTGTTCAACTACATGGATGGACGTGAAAATATCTTCGCGTACCACACGTTCATTGATTACGATTGCATCCTCAAAGTTATAACCTTTCCAAGGCATGAAAGCCACTTTCAGGTTCTTGCCAATTGCCAATTCACCGTTCTGGGTGGCATAACCTTCGGTCATGATCTGCCCAGCACTAACCCGCTCGCCTCTTTTTACAATCGGGCGCAAGTCGATGGTGGTGTTCTGGTTTGTTTTCTGGAATTTTGGCAATTTATATTCTTTTACGGCTGACTCGAAGCTTACGAATTCCTCATCTTCAGTCTTGTCGTAGCGTATCTTAATGCAGGTAGCGTCCACGAACTCTACAACACCTTCGCCTTCGGCGGTTACCTGGGTGCGAGAATCCTGTATCAACTGGGCTTCAATGCCTGTGCCGACAATAGGAGCTTCGCAACGCAACAATGGTACTGCCTGGCGCATCATGTTCGATCCCATCAACGCACGGTTCGCATCATCATGTTCGAGGAAAGGAATCAAAGCCGCGGCAATAGAGGCGATTTGTGAAGGTGAAACGTCCATTAAGTTCACTTCCGAAGGTGGAATTACAGGGAAGTCGGCACCTTTACGCGATTTAACCTTGGAGCGGATAAATTCGCCTTTTTCGTTAAGTGGCGCATTTCCCTGCGCAATCACAAGCATTTCCTCTTCTTCCGCTGTGAAATATTCAATTCCATTTTCAGAAATGTCGACCACCGAATCGGCAACCTTGCGGTATGGAGTTTCGATGAATCCTAACTCATTGATTTTAGCATAAATACACAGGGACGAAATAAGACCAATGTTCGGACCTTCAGGGGTCTCAATCGGGCATAATCGGCCATAGTGTGTATAGTGTACGTCGCGGACCTCGAAACCGGCACGTTCGCGCGATAACCCGCCAGGCCCGAGGGCGGACATACGGCGCTTGTGCGTGATTTCGGCCAGCGGATTCTGTTGATCCATGAACTGCGACAAGGCATTTGTCCCGAAGAACGAGTTGATTACCGATGAAATGCTTTTTGCATTGATCAGGTCAATCGGGGTAAATACTTCGTTGTCACGGACATTCATGCGTTCGCGGATGGTACGGGCCATACGTGAAAGGCCCACGCCAAACTGGTTGTACAATTGTTCACCCACAGTGCGGACACGGCGGTTGCTCAAGTGGTCGATATCGTCCACATCGGCTTTTGAGTTGATCAGTTCAATGAGGTATTTGATAATCTCGATTATGTCTTCCTTGGTCAACACCTTGATATCCGGATCGATGTCGAGGTTCAACTTGCGGTTTATGCGGAAACGGCCCACATCCCCCAAGTCATAGCGTTTTTCAGAGAAGAACAAATTGTTGATCACCTCGCGGGCAGTTGAGTCATCTGCCGGGACGGCATTGCGCAACTGGCGGTATATGTATAATACAGCTTCTTTTTCCGAGTTGCTCGGGTCTTTCTGAAGAGTATTGTAGATAATGGCATAATCATTTTGGTTTGCTTCCGGTTTGTGAAGCAAGATGGTTTGCGCACCCGATTCAAGGATTTCGTCAATGTGGTTGTTTTCCAGGACAGTTTCGCGGTCGATGATTACCTCGTTTCGTTCGATAGTAACAACCTCGCCTGTATCTTCGTCCACAAAGTCTTCTACCCAGGTTTTCAGCACACGGGCAGCAAGTTTTTGTCCTATTGCCTTTTTCAGGCTGGTCTTGCTTACCTTAACTTCTTCGGCAAGGTCGAATATCTCCAGGATATCCTTGTCGCTTTCGAAACCGATAGCGCGGAGCAAGGTGGTCACCGGAAGTTTTTTCTTCCGGTCGATGTAGGCGTACATCACGTTGTTTATGTCCGTTGCAAATTCAATCCACGAACCACGGAAAGGAATGATACGGGCTGAATAGAGCTTTGTGCCGTTAGCGTGTATGCTCTGGCCAAAGAACACGCCTGGTGAACGGTGCAATTGGGAAACGATAACGCGCTCGGCTCCATTGATAACAAAGGTGCCTTTTGCAGTCATGTAAGGGATAGGGCCAAGGTACACATCCTGGATCACCGTATCGAAATCTTCGTGGTCGGGATCGGTGCAGTACAGTTTTAGTTTGGCTTTCAGTGGGACACTGTAGGTTAAGCCGCGTTCGATGCACTCATCTATCGAATAACGTGGTGGGTCAACATAATAGTCGAGGAATTCGAGGATGAAGTTGTTGCGGGTATCGGCGATAGGAAAGTTTTCGGAAAATACCTTGAACAATCCTTCTGTTTTTCTTTTTTCCGGAGCAGTGTCCATTTGAAAAAAGTCATGGAAAGATTTTAATTGCACTTCCAGGAAGTCGGGGTAATCCAACTGGTTTTTGATGGAAGCAAAATTTATTCTTTGAGCTTTTGTTAATGACGACATTTTCAAAGAGGTTAGTGGTGCGAATGAACTCAATTATTTTATAGACAGAAAAGGTTTAGTATCCCCCAGATTGAGGGAAACTAAACCAAAAACCTGATAATCAGGTGTTATTATTTAAGTTCAACTTCAGCTCCGCCTTCAGTCAACGCTTTTTTCAAGGCTTCAGCTTCGTCTTTTGATGCACCTTCTTTAATTACGGAAGGAGCTGCATCTACCATGTCTTTAGCTTCTTTCAGCCCAAGACCAGTAAGTTCCTTTACTAATTTAACGATTGCCAATTTACCAGGACCGGCTGCTTTCAATACTACATCGAAAGATGTTTTTTCTTCGGCTGCTGCTTCACCAGCACCAGCAGCGGCAGGACCAGCGGCAACTGCAACAGCTGCAGCAGCGGGTTCGATACCATATTCATCTTTCAATATTTGAGCTAACTCATTTACTTCTTTAACTGTCAAGTTAACCAATTGTTCTGCAAAAGCTTTCAAATCTGCCATTTTATTTTTATTTTATGATTTTGTTTTTTTTTACGCGATAAATTTTATCTTTCCGACAGTGTTTTCAACACGCCGTGAATAGTAGTACCTCCTGATTGGAGTGCGGACACAACGTTCTTAGCTGGCGATTGCAACAGTGCAATAACATCGGCAATAAGTTCGTTTTTGCTCTTCACGTGGATCAGGGTATCCAAATGGTTTTCGCCAATGTAGAAACTTTCTTCAACATAAGCAGCTTTCAAAACGGGTTTCTTAAGCTTGTTGCTTTTTTGTTTGCTGAATTCGCTGATGAGCTTTGCAGGAACATTTGCCTGGTTGCTAAGCATCAACGAAGTTTCTCCTTTTAGCGAGCCATAAAGTTCGCTGAAATCAACCGATGAGTTGTCAAGTGCCTTTTGGAGCAATGTATTTTTTACAACAACGAGTTTCACGTCTTCTTTAAAACATACCCTTCTCAATTCGCTGGTCATAGCAGCATTCATGCCACCAATGTCCAACAAATAGAAGTGAGCGTATTCTCCGATTGTTGATTCGAGTTGTTTTATGATAGTGCTTTTATCTTCCTTTTTCATAAATCTTAATTTTATTCTTCAACTGATTTGGGTTCAATCTTAATTCCCATGCTCATTGTGCTTGAAAGATAAATGCTCTTTACATAAGTACCTTTTGCTGCTGTTGGTTTAAGTTTCATCAAAGTAGAAACAAATTCCCTGGCATTTTCCACAATTTGTTCGGGAGTAAATGAAACTTTACCTACCGATGTGTGGACAATTCCATATTTGTCGACCTTAAAGTCAATCTTACCTTGTTTAACTTCTTTGACAGCCTTGCCTACTTCATTGGTTACAGTGCCGCTCTTTGGGTTTGGCATTAAACCGCGAGGGCCTAAAACACGCCCGAGCGCACCTAATTTACCCATGATAGCAGGCATAGTGATAATTACATCAATGTCTGTCCAGCCACCTTTGATTTTTTCAATATATTCATCGAGACCCACGTAGTCTGCTCCAGCTTCTTTAGCCGCAGCTTCCTGGTCGGGTGTACATAATGCAAGAACCTTTACTTGTTTTCCAGTCCCGTTTGGCAGCGACACAACGCCACGCACCATTTGGTTGGCTTTACGAGGATCAACACCTAAGCGTACATCAATGTCAACCGAAGCATCAAACTTTGTTTTGGTGATTTCTTTTACCAAGCTTGCTGCTTCTTTTAGAGAATAGGTTTTTCCCGCTTCAATTTTTTCCAAAGCTAACCTTTGGTTTTTTGTCAGTTTACTCATTTTCTAATTGAAGTGTTATTAGTTTTTACTAGGAAAAGTACCTTTTACGGTGATACCCATACTTCTGGCTGTACCTGCAACCATTTTCATGGCTGCATCCAATTCGAAACAATTCAAATCGACCATTTTGTCGGAAGCGATAGCCTGTACCTGTTCCCAAGTGATTTCGGCTACTTTTTTCCGGTTAGGCTCGGCCGATCCGCTTTTCAGTTTTGTTATTTCTAACAATTGAATAGCAACGGGCGGAGTTTTTACAACAAAGTCAAATGATTTGTCTGTATAGTAGGTGATAACTGCGGGTAAAATCTTACCCGGTTTGTCCTGGGTTCTGGCATTGAATTGTTTGCAAAACTCCATAATATTGATTCCTTTAGAACCCAATGCAGGTCCTACCGGGGGAGATGGGTTTGCCGCACCTCCTTTAATCTGTAATTTAATAAGTCCGGCAATCTCTTTAGCCATAATAATTTGTTTTTTTGATGTTAAAGTGGAATGGACTGGTTTGTAACCTAACCAACTATTCCTTTTCTACTTGCGTAAACGCTAATTCAAGCGGGGTTTTCCGCCCGAATATCATAACCATAACTTTGAGTTTTTTCTTCTCGGTGTTTACTTCCTCGATTAACCCGCTAAAACCACTGAAAGGTCCGAAGATTACTTTCACGTTTTCTCCAACATAGAAAGGCGTGAGCATTTCTTCTGCAGTTTCCTGGAGTTCGTCCACCGTGCCTAGGATCCGATTCACTTCCGAAGGGCGAATGGGGGTAGGTACATGGTTCTTTTCACCAAGGAATCCAATTACGTTGGGTGTGTTACGCAAGCGGTGAGGAATTTCACCAATCAGATTAGCTTCAATCAAAACATATCCCGGCATGCAACTACGTTCTTTTGTAATTTTTTTGCCGTTACGGATCTGGTAAACTTTCTCAGTTGGGATTAATACCTGAGCAACATATTGACCAAGGTCGGAATTCTTGATTTCTGCATCAATGTATTCTTTGACCTTGTTCTCTTTTCCGCTGATGGCACGCATAACGTACCACTTAAAACTTGTTGAATCAGACACTTTATCGACCCTCCTTTAAGTAATTAAGACAGATGTCCGTAAATAAATTTCATGACAGCTTCAAAACTAACGTCCATAAGCCATACTATCAATGCAAGAATGATGGAAGCAACAAGAACCACAATTGCACTGTTAGTAAGTTCCGAGCGTGTTGGCCAGGATACTTTCTGAACAAGTTCTGTATAAGACTCTTTGAAATAGTTAATTATCTTCATATTTTGAATAGAATTGGCACGGGCAGAGAGACTCGAACTCCCGACACCTGGTTTTGGAGACCAGTGCTCTACCAACTGAGCTACGCCCGTAAATGACCCCCAACCCCTAAAGGGGAGTCGGGGGCTTGTTATGTTCCTTAAAAGTCCCCTAAAGGGGATTCAGGATTTTCTTAGTCTAACAGTTCAGTAATCTGACCAGAACCTACTGTACGTCCACCTTCGCGGATAGCGAAACGCAAACCTACGTTACAAGCTACTGGGTAGATTAATGTTACAGTTAATTCCAAGTTGTCGCCTGGCATTACCATTTCTGTTCCTTCCGGAAGAGTGATTTCACCAGTTACGTCCAACGTACGGATATAGAACTGAGGACGGTAGCGGTTGTGGAATGGAGTGTGACGTCCACCTTCTTCTTTCTTCAGGATATAAGCCGCAGCTTTGAAAGTAGTGTGAGGAGTTACTTTTCCCGGGTGGGTGATAACCATACCGCGTTTGATTTCGTCTTTGTCGATACCACGGAGCAACAAACCTACGTTGTCACCAGCCTGACCTTCGTCAAGGATTTTGCGGAACATTTCCACACCAGTGACAACCGATTTTTTTGCTGTCTGGCCCAAACCGATAATCTGAACTTCTTCACCTGTTTTGATGATACCTGTTTCGATACGGCCTGTAGCTACTGTACCACGACCTGTGATTGAGAATACGTCTTCAACAGGCATAAGGAATGGTTTGTCTACTGCACGTTCTGGCAATTCGATCCATGAGTCAACGGCATCCATCAATTCCATTACCTTGTCTTCCCATTCAGGAACACCGTTCAATGCACCAAGTGCAGAACCGCGGATGATAGGAGTGTTGTCGCCATCGAAATCGTAGAATGAAAGCAGTTCGCGCATTTCCATTTCAACGAGTTCAAGCATTTCGGCATCGTCAACCATATCGCATTTGTTCATGAAAACAACGATACGGGGAACGTTTACCTGGCGAGCCAAAAGAATGTGTTCGCGAGTCTGAGGCATAGGACCGTCTGTTGCAGCAACTACAATGATAGCACCGTCCATCTGGGCAGCACCGGTAACCATGTTCTTAACATAGTCGGCGTGACCCGGACAGTCTACGTGTGCATAGTGACGTACTGAAGTTTGGTATTCTACGTGTGCAGTATTAATGGTAATACCACGTTCTTTTTCTTCAGGTGCATTATCGATAGAATCGAATGAACGCAATTCAGAAAGTCCTTTTTTAGCAAGTACGGTGGTAATTGCAGCGGTCAAAGTAGTTTTACCGTGGTCAACGTGACCAATGGTACCTACGTTTACGTGAGGTTTCGACCTGTCAAATTTTTCTTTTGCCATAACTCAAAGATTATTTAATAATTAATTTTATGTGTTTTATAAAAAGCTTACAAAGTGAGCTGTTGATGAGAATTGAACTCGCGACCTCTTCCTTACCAAGGAAGTGCTCTACCACTGAGCTACAACAGCAAAAATAATGGATTTAAACCTGACGGTTTGCTCCCCATTATGGAGCGGAAGACGGGGCTCAAACCCGCGACCCTCAGCTTGGAAGGCTAATGCTCTATCGACTGAGCTACTTCCGCATAATTAATTCGTAATGCATAATTGCGAATTACGAATTGGTTTTGTGGGCAGTGATGGATTCGAACCACCGAAGTCGAAAGACAGCTGAGTTACAGTCAGCCCCATTTGGCCACTCTGGTAACTGCCCAATTGTAATTGGTTGTTAGAAACGAACAATTGATAATTAATGAATCACGATATTTTGCAAGTGATTAAAAACCGCCGTTTTTAATTGTTGATTATCCGTTGTTAGTTAGTTCCGAGCCTCTTGTCGGATTCGAACCAACGACCCCGAGATTACAAATCACGTGCTCTGGCCAACTGAGCTAAAGAGGCAAAGTGCTATGATATAGCATTTTTGGCGTTTAAAAAGCCGTTTGAATACGGTTGTTCAAACGGCTTGCAAATGTACGAATATATTTTGGACTACAAAATATTTGCCGCAATATTTTACTTATTACTTGCTTTTTCCTTGTATTTGCGTATTTGTTTTTCGATGGCTTCGAGTGTCAAGTCGTAGGCTTCTTCGAATGAATCGCAGGTTTTCGATGCGAAAAACTCGACGTTTGGGATTGATACTCTGATTTCTGCTTCTTTGTTGGTGGCTGTTTCCGGTTTCACGACTTTTAAAAAAACTTCCAGGTTGACTATTTCATCAAAAAACTTTTCGAGTTTCTTTGATTTTTTGTTGATGTAGGCTTCCAGACTGGTGGTTGCATCGAAATTGATGGATTGGATTCTAAGTTTCATAATTGCCTCCTTTTTTTATTTGGCCCTAGGATGGGCATGTTTGTATATTTTGTGTAATTCGTCGAAGCTGGTGTGTGTGTACACTTGTGTTGCAGCCAGGCTGCTGTGCCCGAGCAATTCTTTTACTGCGTTTATGTCGGCTCCCCCGTTGAGTATGCTTGTGGCAAAGGTATGCCGAAGCATGTGGGGGCTTTTTTTATACAGGCTGCTTACTTCCGACATGGTGTTGTGTACCATGTTGTAGACCATCTTTGGGTATAGTTTTTCCCCGTTCGGGCGTACGAAAAGGTAGGCTGTGGCGGGAGCAACCTCCTTGTTCCTTGTTGAGGTGTATTTCTCAACGGCTTTGCATAATGGTGCGGCAATGGGTATTATCCGTTGCTTGTTTCGTTTTCCCGTGACACGCAAAGTCCCTGCTGCCGTGTCTATGTCATTGTCCCGGATGTTTATCAATTCCGATGATCGGATGCCTGTGAGATAGAATAGTGTTATTATCAGTTGGTTTCGTAAGGATTCGAAATTGTCGGTTGTGAAAGTGTTATCGAGTGCTGCCAGCATTTCATTTTCTTTGAAAAACGCGGGGATGTTTTTTTTTGTTTTGGGTAAAATGATTTTTAACGTAGGGTTGTGGCTTGTGTATCCGCGTTTTATCAGGAATCTCCAAAATGATTTGATGGTGGATATTTTGCGGGATAAGGTTCGGGCTGACAGCCCGGCTGACATAAGCGACAGTATCCATTTCTGTATGTCGGCAGGTTGGACTACAGTGGGGTCGAAGTTGGGGGACTTGGTTTGTAGCGAGTTGGTGAATTGGTTTAGGTCAATCCGGTATGACAAAACAGTATGAGAGGAAAAATTCTTCTCATACTGTAAATATTGCAGAAATTCGTTCATCATAACCGTATGCTCAAATCTGCAACGAAAATAAGCTAAAAAAATCAGGAAAACAAGTTTTCCGCCTGTTTTTTATTTCCTATTCTTCGCCTAGCTGCATTTTTTGAACGTAAATCGCGTGCATTTTTTCTTCGCGGCCTACTACAGAAGGTTTGTCGAAACATTGGCGGCGGCGGAGCTCTTTTACAACGCCTGTTTTTTCAAATTTACGTTTGAATTTTTTCAATGCCCTTTCGATGTTTTCGCCTTCTTTAACTGGTACTACGATCATAATTATT
Organism: Paludibacter sp.; assembly: GCA_035299105.1. Classification (GTDB taxonomy): domain Bacteria; phylum Bacteroidota; class Bacteroidia; order Bacteroidales; family Paludibacteraceae; genus Paludibacter. The sequence goes on from DATGXD010000148.1 coordinate 20,776, forward strand.
AGTTATTTAATAAAAGTTTCTGGTTTTTAATTTTGGACTGCAAAGATAGGTAATCATTTTGGATTATCCAATATTTTTCTGTCTTTTGTCGAAACAAATGGAAATTATTTTAAAGTTTTCACAACGTGATTGATTTGGGTTACCATAATTTGTTCCGGCGGTTATTCTGCATCTTCATCGTAGGAAGCATCAACCGGTTTTGATTCGGGGGATCCTTTCTGCCTGAACCAGATGGAAAGCAGCACGATGGAGGTGACTGCCAGGAATTCGCTTTGCCAATTCTGGAATGACTCGAACCAGAACTGGGCATTGCCGATATAGCTGGATGCCGAAACGGGTGGTTGGTGGTTGCCTGCTTGCTCTGTGTTGTAGTTTTTGAGGCTGCCGTAGAAATGCATCGCAAACGATCCTGCGAACAGGATTAAAAAAGCTATTGTGAGTGAGTTGCTGTATAGCTTCAGCCAGAGGCCTCCTTTTTTTACAGGCCAGGGGGCATTCGGGCGGTTGGGGTCTGGTTCGCGGTCGACTGGTTCGGGCTGGTCGAGGCTTTTTGACTCGGATGAACCTTTTTGCCGCAAGTAGATGGTCAGTAAAACATAGAACGTCATCTGTAAAAATTCGCTTTCCCAGTTTTCGAATGTGGCTTGTATGAAATGGCCGCTCCTTGAATATTCGCCGGCCGTAAGCTCGGGGTGTCCTTTTTCCTTTTGTTCTTTGTTGTAAGTTGACATTCCACTGAAGAACTGGCCGCTCCAGAAGGCCAGCATAAAGGCCACCATGACAATGGAGAGGCTGTTGCGATAGAAAACCCCCGGTTCTTTTTTCATTCTCTCGGATTTTACAAGTACTGGTGGAATAACGTTCGAATGGTTTATAAAGTTGATGAACCATCATGGGAAAGGGGAAGCGATATTTTTTTTGACGACAATCCCGCTGCCGGATGGCGGGCATGGAATGGCACGGGGATAATGGCGGTTGGTTTCCGGGGTAGTTCGGAAAACAACCTGCCACAAGTTTCGGTGGTACGGCCTTTGGTTTACTGGTTCTTGCGGTAACTCAAGATAGCCCAGCTGTTGAAAAACACGGCAAAGCCGCATAAGGCGGCAAAATGCCATTTCAGGTCGGCCATGCCGCTACCCTTCAGGAAAACAAACCGAAGTGCTTCCACCATGTAGCGCAGCGGGCTGAAACGGCTGATTGTTTGTGTCCATTCGGGCATGCTGCTTACGGGGGTATAGAGCCCGCTAAGGAAAATGAAGCTGATAATGAAGAAAAACATCATGAACATGCCTTGCTGGACCGTGGAAGCATAGTTTGAAATGGTGAGCCCAAGACCCGAAAATGCCAGCACGAACACGGCTGCAAACAGGTATATGGGCAAATACCCGCCAATGGAAATCATGCCGTAGAAAAGCCAGGCCACGAAAAAGCATATGGTCAGCACGATGAACCCGATAACCCAGTAAGGTATCAGTTTCGAAAGTATGAGCGTGATTTTCCTGACTGGGGTCACGTTCATCTGTTCGATAGTACCTTTTTCTTTTTCGCCGACAATATTCAGTGCGGGTAAAAAGCCCGTCAGCATGGCCAGCATCATCATCATGATGGCGGGGACCATGGTGTATTTGTATTCCAGGTGCGGGTTGAAGTTGTAGCGGGGTACGATTTCCATTGAAGGGGAGTTGAACCGGGTTCCAGAGGCCACCAGTTCCTCGCGTATTTCGGCAGCAAAGTCGTTCAGGATTCCCAGCATGTACGCACTGCTCAAGCCGCCTTTCATGCCGTTGACTGTATTTGCCGAAATGAGGACTTCGGTTGACTGGTTGGTGACAAAATCCTTTTCGAAGCGGGGTGGAATTTCAAGCACCACATCAGCTTCATCTTGCTCTATGTTTTTTAGGGCTTCGTCATTGTTTTTCGAGATGCTGGCCAGGTGGAAATAACCGGAGGACACGATTTTTTGCACAAGCCGTTTCGAATAGGTGCTGTGGTTGTTGTCAATCACAGCAAGCTTGATATTCTTTATTTCGAAATTGGCAACGAGGGGGAATAATGCCAGCGCCAGGAAAGGCATGATGAATACCATTCGCGGCAATGCCTTGTTGCGCAAAACCTGTTTGAATTCTTTTTCGAGCAAAAATTTGAGTATCATGTGTTTTTTTTCGGTTTTGTGGCCCGGGCGCAAGTTTCCCGTTGTTTTTTATTCTAAATTGTTCTGCCTGACTTTCTTGAATACCCAGAATTTCTGCAAGGTGAAGTTGATGATCACGGATACGAACAAGTCGACAAACAGGCGGCTTATTTTGTAATCAATTTTCAGGAAAGTGGTGATTAGGTAAGTGCCGGTGGATTTCAAGACAATGCTGTTCAAAACCACCAGTATGAATTTGACCAGCTGCACCGACATTGAATGTTCGTACGGCAGGTCTTTCGACCTGAATGCCCAGCCTTTGTTCAGTCCGAAGTTGACGAAGGCACCTGCAATTCCACTTATGGCTATCGAGATGGTATAATGCACATGGAAGACTTCCGTGATAAACACCATGATGGCGTAATCGGCACAGCCACCCACAAACGCCGATACTTGTGCCTTGCCGAAAACCAATATTCGTTCAACGGTTTTATGCATTTTGAGCAGCTTTTTTGTCTTCCTTGTCTTTCATGTCGGCCGCCTTGAGCAAGTTCACCGTGTCCACCAAGTTCAATATGAAAATTATGCTGCATGCCATGACAGCTGGATATACGATTGACCCGGGTACGAAGGCTTCGAGTACCAATACCAGCGAGAGTACAATCCGGACTTCGGTGGGTCCGAAAATGCCAGAATCGATGGTGTATTTGCCCGTGATTTTATATCGCAGGAGCGCGGAAATTATTTCCCAGCCGTACAATACCACGAAGCCCATGCCAAGCATCTCCCAGGGGTTGTCGATGTAGATTACAAAGCCGAAGCCAATCAGCACAATCCCAATCCAGTCGGCGGTAATGTCCAGCGCAAAGCCGTACCATTTCCGTGGTTTGTTGCGGTAGTATGCAATCCTCCCATCCAGCGAATCGCCAAACCAGTTGATGAAAAAGCCTGCAACACCCAGCAGCAGGTAGAGGGGGCCGAAATAAGTTGAGATGACAAGGCTGGCGAATACCAAGATGCTGCCCATGAAGCCAAGAGCCGTCAGCATGTCGGAATTAATGGCGTTCGGGATGCGTTGGACCAGGTAGGCTATGAAAGCTTGTTCGTATTTCCGGAGCAGGTTGGTTCGCTCCCTGTCTTTTGAAATGATTGCCAATGGATTGATCAGGTCTTTTAAATTTTTAGTTTTAGTTCCAGTTTTGTTGTTCATGATTTGAAAATATTTGGAAAATTGATTTGCTAAAATAGTTTTGCCGGTTGCCTTGTTTTTTAATGGTGGTTTGTTTTAAACAAAAATTTCAAATTTTTACTATGGTTTATTTGTATAAAAAAGTAAAATATATGTCAATATGCGGAATCTTTAACTTGTAGGGTGGAAATAAATTGAAATTATTCGAGCCTGTATTTAAAGTTTTTCAAACTGGCGGTTACTAAAAGTATGCCCATTCCTGTTAAAATTGAAATTTCCGGCAGTATGGCCTTGAAACCAAGCCCTTTAATCATAATTTTTTTAACACCTATAATGTACCACTTTGCCGGAATGATTTTCGAGAGCCATTGGAAAAATACCGGCATGTTTTCCACCGGGAATATCATCCCCGAGAGCATGATAACCGGGAGCATCATGACCATGCCCGTAATAAGCAGGGCGACGAGCTGGGAGTTCACCAGCGATGATATCAGCAATCCGACCGACAAATTTACGAAAATATAAATTAATGAAAACATGATGAGCCAGAAAATGCTGCCTGCAATCGGAACTTTCAGGACGAAAACCGATAATAGCAGTATGGTGGTGAGGTTTACCAGCGATAAAACAAAGTAGGGGATTGTTTTGGAAATAATGATGTGTAAAGGTTTCATGGGGGAAACGAGCAGGATTTCCATTGTCCCGAGTTCTTTTTCGCGAGCAATGGATATGGAAGTCATCATGGCGCAAATCAACATGAGGATCATGCCCATAACTCCCGGGACGAAATTGTAGGCTCCTTTCATTTGAGGGTTGTACAGCAATTTCACCTGCGGGATAATCTGGAAAGGTACTTTTTGTACCTTGAATAATTCCTGCTGGTAGAGGCCGATAATGCTTGTGGCATATGACACGATTGTTTTTGCCGAATTGGGGTCTGTGCCATCGGTGATCAGTTCGATTTGTGCTGAGCCGGTATGCACGAGGTTTTGGTAAAAGTTTTCGCTGAATACAACCACCATTTTTACTTCCCCTTTTTTAAACTCGTCGTTTATGTCCGTTTGTTTGTCGAGCCTTTTTGTCACGGAGAAATACTCGCTTGCATCGAGCTTGCCGATGATGGCGCGGGTGGCCATGTCGTTCGAGAGGTCGTAAACAGCCAGTTTGGAGTCTTTCACCTCGGTGGTAATGGCGTAGCCGAACAGCATGAGCATCATGATGGGCAGCAATAAAAGGATGGCAATAGTGGTTTTATCCCTGGAAATATGGTAAAACTCCTTGCGGACAAATGATAAGAATTGTTTCATGTTTTAATCGGCTTTGCGCATTGCACGTCGTGCAAGCTGATGGAAAACTTCGTCCATGCTGTTTGCGTTGAATTGTTTTTTCAGGTTTGCGGGCGAGTCCAAGGCATCGATCCGTCCATCGACCATAATGGAAACCCGGTTGCAATACTCGGCTTCGTCCATGTAGTGCGTGGTCACAAAAACGGTGATCCCCTTGTCGGCAGCCTGGTATATGAGTTCCCAGAACTGCCGGCGGACGGCGGGGTCGACTCCGCCGGTGGGTTCATCGAGGAACACCACCTTGGGTTCGTGGAATATGGCTACCGAAAAGGCCAGCTTTTGTTTCCAGCCTGCCGGGAGCGATTTTACCAATGTGTTTTTTTCGTTTTCCATGCCCAGCGTATGCAGTAGTTCATTGGTTCTCGGGCCGATTTCCTTTTCGGGGACACCGTATATTCCGGCATACAAGCGTATGTTTTCCCATACTTTCAGGTCTTCGTAAAGGGCAAATTTCTGGCTCATGTAGCCGATGTTTTTCTTTACCAGGTCCGATTGCTTTTCGATGTCGTAGCCCGCCACCATGCCCTTGCCCGAGGTGGGATGGCTCAACCCGCAGAGCATGCGCATGGCGGTGGTTTTGCCGGCGCCGTTGGCACCCAGGAATCCGAAAATTTCGCCAGGTTTTACCTCGAACGAAATATGGTCGACGGCCGTGAAATGCCCAAACCTTTTTGTCAGGTCGTGTGCCGAAATAACATTCTCGTGGTTTTGCAGAGTGCTCATAGGGTGTTGCTGTTCGTTTTTTGTTCGGGCGTTTTTGAGAGTTGCATGAAGCAATCTTCGATTGTTGGTTCTATTTCAAAGATATGGATGCCCGTGTGTCCCTTTGCCTGCAGGTATTCGTGCAGTTGTGCCGCCGGATAGCCTGGTTTGTTGATGGTTGCATGGTGCTTGTCGCCAAACGCGAAGCAGCTCCTGATTGCTTCATTCGCCCGCAGGTCTTTCAGCAGCTTCGACATCCTGTTGCTTTGCACTGCCCACAGTTTGTTTTCATACCCGGCAATAATATTGGGCGGGGTGTCGATTTTCAAAAACTGGCCGTTTTGAATCAGGGCAATGCGGTCGCACAAGCTGGCCTCGTCCATGTAGGGGGTTGAAACCAGTATGGTGATTCCTTTTTCTTTTAGTTTTTTTAATATTCCCCAGAATTCTTTCCGCGAGACAGGGTCGACCCCGGTGGTGGGCTCGTCGAGGAACAGCACGCTGGGCTTGTGTATCAATGCGCAGCTCAGCGCCAGTTTTTGTTTCATTCCGCCCGAAAGCTTGCCGGCCCGGCGGGTTTTAAAAGGTTCTATCTGCTGGTAAATGTCTTTGACCAGATCGTAGTTTTCCTCGATGGTGGTATTGAAAACTGTTGCAAAAAAGTTCAGGTTTTCTTCCACGGTCAAGTCCTGGTACAGCGAAAAACGCCCCGGCATGTAGCCCACCCGGTTCCTGATTTCCTTGTAGTCGTCCACCACGTCGAATCCATCCACCCTTGCGCTGCCTTTGTCGGGCAAAACCAAGGTGGTGAGCATGCGGAACAGGGTTGTTTTTCCGGCACCATCCGGTCCTATGATTCCGAAAACCTCGCCCTCGTTTACCGAGAATGAGATGCCTTCGGCGGGTTTTCCATCCAAGGTAGGTTTTCCCACTCCGGCAAATTTCCCGGTTTTTTCAGAAAAATAGTTTTTGTATAAATTGTTGACTTCTATTGCCGGCATTTGATTGAATAGTTGCGGGTTACAAGTTACGCGTTTGGTTGTCAGTGTGATATTTCGTTGATTGGGAACTTCCTCAGTTATTTGCTTGAGGTGCGAATTCCACCTGGCCATACATGCCTATTTTCAAGAATCCATCATTCTTCACCGATATTTTTATTGCATACACCAGGTTTGCGCGTTCGTCCTGTGTTTGGATAGTTTTAGGCGTGAATTCCGATTTGGAAGAAATCCAGGTAAGGGTTCCCTCGTAATCGCGGGTCGAATCTTCGCCGGCATCGGCCGATACTTTTACTTTTTGTCCCAGCTTGAGCCCTGCAAGTTGCTTGTCGGTAATATATGCGCGCAGTATCATGTTGTTGATGTCGGCCACTTTCAGAAGTGCTTTGCCGGGGGCAGCCACTTCGCCCATTTCGGCATATTTCACCAGTACCGTCCCGTCGATGGGGCTTGCTATCCGGCACTTCCGCAGTTGGTCGTCGATTTGTGCTATCTGGAGCGACAAACCTTCGCTTTCGTCGGAAATCCCCTGGTTGCTGGTTGTCAGCGCTGTTTTTTGTGCATCCAGTTGTTTCTCGAGTACCGAAATCTGCGCGTTGGCATCGTCCAGCTGCTTTTGGCTGGCGGCGTTGGCCTTCAACAGGTTTTCCACCCGTTTGCGTTCTTGCTTGGCTGTTGCAATCTGTTGTTCAAGGGCGGCCATTTGTTTCCTTATGTCGGGGCGGCGGCTCTGCATGGCTTTTTGGCTTGCTATCAGCTGCTTTTTGCGGAGGTAGAGTTGGGTGCTATCGATGGTGCCGAGTGTTTCGTCCTGTTTCACCGCCTGTCCTTCTTCCACGGCAAACGAAAGGATTTTGCCCGTGCCTTCGGCCGAGACAACGATTTCGGTGGTTTCGAAAATTCCGGTTGCATCGTAATCGTTGCCCGATTTCCCGCACGAGGCAAACAGTAGCGCTGCAGTGGTTGTAAAAGCCAATTGCTTGATTGATACCTTGTTCCAGGTTTTTTTTGTTGTTTTCATATTTTCTTTAAATTACAATTTTTTGCAATCAATTGTTTGTGTTGTTCTTAAGTTGGTAGACGTTCAGAATGAGTTGGATTTCGTGGAGCGACTTCACTTGCCGGGCCTGGTCCTCGGCGTTGATTTCGCGTATGAGGTCGCTGACGGTGATGGTGCCGTTTTCGAACCGGGCGTCGGCGGCTTTTTTTATGTTCTGGCGAAGCCCGATAATGCTGTCGTCGTTTTTAATCTGCAATTGGAGTTTCTCGATTTCGGTTTTTTGCTGTGTTGTTTTCAAATCGCTGTTAAAGAGGAAGGTTTCTTTCTGGACATCGACAGTCTTTTTGCCGAGTTCCAGTTTGTCCATTTCGGCTTTTTGGGTGTAGAATCCGCTTATGTTCCATGATAGGCGCAGCCCGCCGATATAAAATGGTGAGAATTTGTTGGTTAGCATGTTCAGTCCGGGGCGCCCGTATCCGCTTTGCACAAACAAACCGATTTTAGGGAGATTGCCTGCGGTAACCAGGCTTTTCTGGCTTTCGAAAAGCTTGTTTTGAGCTTCGAACAGTTTCAGTTCGGGGCGGTGGTTTGTGGAGTCGTTTATCAAGCTGAGGTTTACGACCGGTTTTTGCAGGAGGGAATTTCCGTCGATTGGTATCCCGGTGAGTGCCGACAACATGCTGCAATAGGCTTTCTGGGTGCTTCCCAGTTCGGTTTCGCGTTGGATTGCATTCAGTTGTTCCACCCGGATGGCATCGAGGTCGGCCTGGCTTGCAACGCCGTTCTGCATGTATGCGCTCACGCGGTCGTGGCTTGTTTGCAGTTCCTTTTGGATGATTTCATTCTGCACAAGTTGTTCTTTCAATAGCAGAATACCAAAAAATAGCTGGTTAACACGTTCATTCAGCGTGTATAAATCTACTTCAAGCTTTTGTTTTTCTACTTCGGTTCCGGCCTGGGTAATGTTTTTCCGGGCTTTAATTATACCACCGTCCCATATCAATTGGCTGGCCTCAAGTGCAGCTTGATACTGATCTTTTTTCAGTGAAGGGATAGGTGGTGTGTTCGGAATGGAAATGGGAATTTCGGTTACTTCCGACTGGTAGGTTGCACGTGTGGAGAATGTGAGTTGCGGCAGGTATCCCTTGTTGGCATTGCTGATGTTGAATTCGGAGGTTTGTTCAATCAGCCCGTATTGCTTCGCCAAGGGATAACGTTCTTTGGCTTTCTCCTGGCAGGTTTCTACCGTAAGCGGCTGTTGGGCATAGGTTCCGAGCAGGCATATGGATGCCAGCAAACCGGAAATGATTTGTTTTTTCATGCGAATGAAGTTATTTTATTAAAGATAACATAAGGCCGCCCGACACAATTTCCGGTTGTGTCGCCTGACTGGTTGCTTTATGTTGTTTTTTGGAAAATGACTTTACTTTTGGATGTTTTTGAAATTGGCAATAGCTGATTGTAAATAGAAAATATGTTGTTTCCTGGTTGTCATGTTTGTGTTTTGTTCTTGGACGATTTCAGTACGTCAAGCAGTTCGCGGATATCTACGGTGGCATAGGTCGATGAGTCGTCGGACATTGCATAGGGTAAAACAAGCTCGTTGTTGTGGATGATTGATCCGCATGAGTAAATCACGTTGGGGACATACCCTTCCCGTTCATACTCATTCGGCGACATCAACGGCGTGCTTAGCCGTCCTATTTCAATTTCCGGGTTGTCCAGGTCGAACAGGGATGCTCCGAGCGTGTACTCGCGCATGGGCCCCACGGCATGGGTGATAACCAGCCAGCCTTCCTCCGTTTCGATAGGGGAGCCGGCGTTCCCGATTTGCACCAGTTCCCAGGGGTACTTTGGCCTTTGTGTGATTTTGGCTTCGCGCCAGATGTTTATGCTGTCTGAATAAGCTATGTAATTGTTCACGCCGTCAATCCGGCACAACATGGCATATTTCCCGTTTATCTTGCGTGGGAAAAGCGCCATGCCTTTGTTTTGTGCGATTTCCCCGTTGATAGGCATGATGTTGAAATTGTAGAAATCGGTTGTGCTGATCAGCTTGGGCAATACGGCGGTCCCATCAAATGCGGTGTAGGTTGCATAGTAAATGACATCGCCATTGTCTTCGGTGAATTTTACAAAACGGGCGTCTTCAATTCCTTTTTGCTCGGTTGCCGAAATGGGGAATATGACCCGCTCGGAAATGGCCGAGTCGATTGAAAAGTTTATCTCGTAGTGCGACGATGCCAGCCACATCATCTGGTTGATGATTTTCTTGTGGTCTTCGGGCAGGTTCACTTCCGAGTTCACCGCCACCAGGTTTCTCATCAGTTCGCCGTAGGTGAAATAGTCTCCCAGCCTGTCGAGTATGAACGCGGGGGAAACGAAATTCGTAACTTCGGTTGGTTCGCGTTTTTCTTCGACTGCTGTTCCTGTGGCAAAAATCGTACTGTGTTCCAGTACTTTGTCGAAATGGTCTATATTTGCCGACACGCCGTTTGCACTTTGGTCCTGCAGTTCGAACAGCTTCTTCTGGAACGACTTCTTGTCGTAGATGTGCCGCTTGATGACATCGGCTTCGGCAAGCATTTTGCCTACGGGTTCGAGGGTCAGGTTGTTGTGCCTGTCCAGGATGCCGGTCCTGAACACAATGGATGAGATATGCCCCTCGCCGGTAGCCCTGAAGCTGAAAATCACCCGCACTTCGTCCGGCCGTTTCTCGGTTTGGTCGGGATGCTCCACCACCGATGGGTTGAAAAAAGCTGCCGACTCGATGGAGTATTCCATGGTGAAATACGAGCCCAGCAATGCTTTTTGCCCTTCGCTCAAGTTGTTCGGGTTTATGTCTAGTTTTTCAAAGATCGGCATGAGTTTGGCAAAATGCTTCTCGAAAATCTTGGAAATATTCCTGTGCCGCCTCGAATACCCTCTGAGCAGTTGGCTCAAGGCTATGTCGACTTCTTTCTTTTGTAGTGTCAGCACCCGTTTTATCGTTTCGGCTGACCTGTCTTCGTTGATATACAAATACCGGGCTATGACCCGGGTCGGGTCTGGCGAAAATGTCACCTTTTTCCTGTTTACTGCTACTTGCATTTGTTTTAAAGCTGAATTTCGAAATAGGAACAGATAGATTACATGAAAATGTCGGGCCTTGATTAAGGGTTTTCCGGAAACACCTGTTGCCATTATACACTTAAACGGAAAAAGGCGTGTTATGGTTTTAAGTTGTTCAAAATTAAATTCACATGTTCGGTTTTCCGGTGTTCCAGCAATATCTCTTTCTGTGCTTCATCCAACGAAAGGATTTCTTTTCCGATTGGCAGCATCAGGAATAATGAAATGTTGAGCGAAATGATGCTTATGATAATGTCTATCAGGCTTACCGGGCGAATGCGGCCTGCCGATATTTCGTCCTGCAGTTCGGCGTTCAGCCGTGCAATGAATTTGCCCGGAAGCGAATGCAGTTTTTCAATGAGCAGCTTTACCTGTTCGGGTTGCCTCGAGAGTTCGGTGATAATAAGCAAAGGAAGGTTCGGGTTCTCTTTCAGCAGGTTGAAATGCGATTCGGTTATGTGCTTCAGCTTTTCTTTGAAAGTATATTGTTCCAGGGCATTTGCTTCGAAAAGTATTTCGAAAAGGCGTTTGAACTTGTTTTCGAAAATCTGGTTGAACAGGTTTTCCTTCGTGCGGAAATAGTAATGGATCAAAGCCTGGTTGCAACCAACTGCTTTTGCTATTTCGGTCGTCGAAGTGAGGGCGTATCCCTTTTCCAGGAAAATCCTTTCGGCGGTTTCGAGAATATTTTCTTCCGTGGATTGCTCGTTCTTAAGTTCCATATTTAATAGCTCTATTAATTGCTTGCAAAAATATATATTTCTTGGTTTGGGTGGTGTGCTTTATGGAAAGAATTTTGTTGGAGATGTGATTTTTTAACTGTTTGGGGCGTGTTGGGTAGAAAGAATATGGTGTTGGCAAAGTGTTTCCTGGCAATTTCGGGCCTTTACGTGGGAAAACATTCCTCGCCAAGCTCGCAGGGTATGCAAAGGTTGAATACTTGCGGAATTTGAGTAGATTGTATTTGAATGCAAGCGGGGAGGCTGTTCTATCCCTTGATAAAATCGTAAGCTCTTCCGATATTCTCGATAATGTCGCCGGCAATAAGCGACTCCTCCGATTCCTTTTCCAAGGCCAGGTCGCCAGCTAGTCCATGCAGGAAAACACCCAGTTTTGCAGCCGCGATGGGGGTGTAGCCTTGTGCCAGCAAGCCACATAATATGCCGGTGAGCACATCGCCGGAGCCGGCTGTGGCCATGCCGGGGTTTCCCGTGGAGTTGAAGTGGAGGGTTGCGTCAGGCAGTGCAATGCAAGTGTAAGCGCCTTTCAACACGATAATCACCCCATAGCGTATGGCGGCTTCCTGGGCTTTCATTAGGCGGTGGAACGAGGTGGGGCTGTGGCCGAAAACCCGGTCGAACTCCTTGGGATGTGGTGTCAGTATGCTGTTTTTGGGAATCAGCTCGAGCAAATCGTTTTCCATGGCAAGCATGTTGAGTGCATCGGCATCGAGTACACAGGGTTTGCCTGTTTCCTGCAGCAATTCCCGAAGCATTTTTGCTGTGTCGGGATGTGTGCCGATTCCGGGGCCGATGGCCATCGCGCTGTATTTTGCGCTTTGCGGGGCGGCGGTGTTGTAATAGGAATGCGCATCGGGTTGGAAAATTATTTCCGGAA
>DATGXD010000149.1:0-2002 GCA_035299105.1 Paludibacter sp.
GTACGGCAATAAATATCGCCTGATGCCTGGTGGGTAATAACACCAGTCACAAAACCACCTCCGCCAATGGGAGTGATTTTGCAAGCATACTGGGCTGATGACTCAACTACCGGAAAAAGGCTAACACATATAAACATTAACACCGCTACAAATTGATGCGAACAGTAAAAAGAACTGAAATTTGTAATTCTCATTTTCATAAATATAGATTTTATTTAATATTTTAAGTAACTCGAAATAGTTAATAATCTATTTTTGTAGATATACAGATTTGCAACCTGCATCTTATAACTATTTATATTCTAACAGAGTAAGCATTTTTTCGCCATATCGTTTTCCGAACTCCCGGCAACCTTTTGTGTCAAAATGGGCATTGTCAAATCCGGTGCAACCTTCCGATGAAACAACATGCGCCGTTGGGATGACTTCGGGCAATTTCCGAATAATGGGATTCAGACCTGAGCAGCAATTGCCATCGGCAGACAATAACTCTCCGGCCAAAAGTGGCACCGATGTAGCATTTAACGAAAGGTCGGCCAACATATCGCGGTAAATCTTCTTTACATACAATGGCCATTGCCCTTGTCCACTATTCGTTTCACCCTGATGTAAAAGGATGCCTTTAACAACTCCATCTTTTTGCGCCAGTTTGGCCAAACTGATAAGATATTGATACGGATTCCCATCATAAGATGCCACCAGCGAGGTAAACCAGTTATCCTTGTAGGTCGAATCGTAATCCATATAAATATCTTTGTCGAATAGCCTGATATCGCAGCCAGCCACCGAAACATTAATGATTCCAACCGTAATGCTATCAGGAAGATTGGCAACCATAGTCCTTCCGAAATAATCGGCAGGCGAAAGCCCCGAATTACATTGGCACGTAGGTGGAACGGCTGTGCGCCATTCAGCCTTTTTTTTGTTCAAAGCAGGGCAATCCTGCGCCTGAAACACTTTGAATCGGCTGTTCACAATCGTATCCCGACTCTCAATTTTGGCTGCACCTTGCATGTTCGACTGCCCAAAACAGAGAAAAATATAGAAATTGTGGTTCTGAGCGAAAGCCGCAGCATTTAATGCGAGCAATCCAACAAGTATAAAAATAGTTTGTCTTTTCATGGTATTAGTCTATCACTACAAAAGTAATTTCCGAAGAAACAAACGCTCTATTCGTTTCCTTCAAAGCTTTTGAAGTTCAACTTTTGAGATTCTCTTTGTTCCAATATTTTTCACCAACGATTTAAGGCGAAACATCTTCGGTTGAAACTCCCCTTACGGTAGCATAAAGCTCATTTCCCTTTTGGGCATATTGAATATCCTTTGACCAATTTATCAATCACTTTACCTCCACAAATTCAGGTTCGTAAGGTGCTAAGGAGAAATTGCCGGTATAATCTTTATCAAAAAGGATGCTTTTCGATTTTCCTTTGATCGGTATCTCTTTGGGTTCGCCGGTTACGTTCAGGAATAAGTAATGGTTTTTGTCTATTTGACGGGCCATTACACCCGATGGCACATCCGGTCCTTTTTTAATGCCCAGTTCGACAATCAGTTCATCAAGCAAAGGATTGAGGACATTTCCATCGGCAGGCAGGCCCACGTAAATTGCGCGACCTTTACCATACCTGTTTGAGGTCATTATGGGGTAATCTTTATCCAGACTGGTAATGCTGCCGATCACCTCAGCCCCTTTCGGGTCAATAACATCGAACCGCGCTGACTGCATATCAACGGCTTTGCCTTTGTATGTAAACTCCAGTTTCTTTCCAGTATAAGCTTTTCGCGAAACCTCATTCATCGACTCTGTTTCTTCGAAACTACCAACGCGAATGCCAAACACATCGCTCAATTGCCCGGGATGGGTTGTTTTGAATACCTGCCCCGAAGCATCCACCAATGCCGAATTGCTGGTCATAATCACTGTTCCTCCATTCTTCACAAATTCGCGAATTTTCGAAGCGGTTTTATCGTCCATTACCGTCACTCCGGGGACAAAGAG
>DATGXD010000150.1:0-2997 GCA_035299105.1 Paludibacter sp.
GCATTGGGTTGTTGAACGCCGTTTTTATCCGTTATCTCTACGGTAACAAATATCAAATCCTGCCCATCGGCAGTCATTTCCTTTCTATCGGCAGTTAATTTAATAGCTGCGGCTTCTCCGGCAGTTTTAAGAATGGCTGACTCCACTTCTTTTCCGTTTTCCACCCCAACCGCTTTGAGCACACCAGCCGTGTAAGGAACAGTAAATGTGGCTTTAAACTGTTGCTCATCTGCTGTTGCTTGTTCGCCAATCAGTTTGTCATTGAGATAAAGCCTTACTTTCGGATATTTTGAATAGACTTCCACCTGAATGTTTTTACCTTCAAAACCGGGCCACGTCCAGCTTTCCCAGGTTGGATACACCGACCACCATGTCATTTTAATTTCCAACGGCTCGGGTTCCGGTTCGCGAACGGCCATGTAGAGTTTTTCATTGTTGTTGTACAACATGCTGCGGTAGTGCGAAATAGGCTTTCTCCAACCAATCAGGTCGATATCGCCACAGTATGCGCCATGCCAAGGGAAAAAGTTATTCTCCCAATGCTCGCCGGGCACATCACCCGAATAGTAATAACGGCCGATACCTGATTCGCCCAAATAATCCATGGCTGTCCAAACATAATCTCCGATAACATAGTTGTTTTCCTGCGCCAATTTCCAATTAACAAAAGCATCTTTAGGATAAGATTCGGTTTGAACTATGATACGCGAAGGCACTCTTTTATGGTCATCGGGAGCAGTATTCAGGTTATAATTATATCCGGCAACATCATGCACAGCCATAAGGGTATCGAATTTCGACCATTCTTTGCCATTATTCACAATGGCTGAAGTAATCGGGCGGTCAGCATCTATTTTCTTTATAGCATCTGCAAGCATTTTGGCGGTTTCAATTGCCGAATGATTGCCTCTCTCCGGTATTTCATTGCCAATGCTCCACATGATAATCGAAGGGTGGTTGCGGTCGCGCAGTACCATTGCATCCAAATCGCGTTTCCACCACTGGTTGAAATACTTGGAATAATCGTTACCGTTTTTGCCGACTTTCCAGCAATCGAACGACTCGTCCATGACCAGCAAGCCTAATTTATCGCAGGCATCCAGAAATGCTTCGGAAGGTGGATTGTGCGAAGTGCGAACTGCATTGAATCCCCCTGCTTTAAGCAATTCAATCTTACGCTCCTCGGCACGGTCAAAAGCTGCAGAGCCTAAGCAACCATTATCGTGATGCACGCAACCGCCGTTTATTTTCACCGTTTTTCCATTGAGCTGAAATCCGTTTTCGGCAGTGAATTTGATGGAACGGATACCGAAATTGGTTTTCGTGTCATCCAACACTTTTTTATCTTGTAATACCTGAATCTGAGCCTGATACAAATTGGGTGTTTCAGGTGTCCAAAGCATCGGTTTAGACACCTGTATGGTTTGGGTAATTTCTTTTTCACTGTTGGCAGGAAGTGCAATTTGCATCTGACCATTGCCCGCACTCTTTGCACCCTTATTCCAAAGAATGGTTTTTACAACAACGCTTTGGGCAGACGATGTTTCGTTCTTTACCAGTGTTTTCACCTGCACGGTTGCCTTTTTAGCAGAAACTGCGGGAGTCGTGATAGCTATACCCCATTGAGCAACATGCACCGGATTGGTTACCATCATCCACACATGACGATAGATTCCGGAGCCACTATACCAGCGACTGTTTACATGTTGAGAATTGTCGACACGGACGGCAATAACGTTTTCTTTTCCGAAATTCAGATAAGGCGCAAGGTCGTAGCTGAACGAGGTGTAGCCATAGGGATAAACGCCCAGCGATTTCCCGTTGATAAAGACTTCGGAATTCATATAAACGCCTTCAAAATACACGGCAATTTTTTTTGCTTTCCACGCATCGGGAGCCTGAAAGGTTTTCCGATACCAGCCAATTCCTGCCGGAAAAAATCCGCCTCCTCCACCTGTGGGATTTTTAGGATTTACTTTTCCTTCGATGCTCCAATCGTGGGGCAAATCGAGTTCACGCCAAATCCCATCATTAAAGTCGTTACCTTTTGCTTCTGGAACATCTCCTAAAAAGAATTTCCAGTCATAATCAAATAACTGTTTTCTTTCCGAGCCATTTTGCGCATAGCCTGAAAAAGAGCTGAAAAAGAGTATGAATACCAATACTATTTGTTTTGTAGAATAATTTTCTTTGTGCGAATTTAAGCTGTACATCTTGTTACGTTTTTATTTTGGACCAATTTTAAACAAATTCCTTAAGTTGTTATTCAACCTTAAACACGACAGACGTTGCATAAGGCATTTCCGCCGGACAGGTAATAGCAAGTCCATCAGCTTCCAGTTTCCATTGCAATTCACCGTTATATCCAAGCAATTTTACATCTTTAACCTGCTTGTCGAATTTCTTCGCATCGGTTCCCAGCGACTTGATTTTCAACTGTGTTCCAGGAGCTGGCACGTTCATACAAAAGGCGTAGAAGGCACCGTTTTTACCAACCGTGAAACGTATATCCTGGGCATCGAACTTGAATTCTGCATGTCTACGACTCAGTCTATCACCCGGAAGCATTTTCAACTTGCCATTGACTTGTTCTCCCTCGCCGGGAATAGTCCATGCATGGCTTCCGTAAACAGCTTCCCCGTTACGCTTCATCCAAACACCAACTTCTTTCAACATTTTCATGCTGCCTTCGTCCAACGAACCATCGGGCAAAATGGAGATACATATAGCTGCATTACCATCGCGGGCAATGGCTTCGATAATGTAGCGGATCATCATTCCCGAATCGTATGTAAAGCCCGGCGCATAGAACCAGTCACCTACGGGAATTTCGGCAATCCATGGCTGATTGGTTTTGATTTCTGCCGGAACGCCAAATTCCTCGGTGTTTACCGTGCCATTGGTTTTTTCACGGAATTTCACGATGCTGAACGTATTCACCTTGCCACGCTTTTGGAGCGTGCGGTTATAAAAATCGGCAATCACCGTCTGCATAGC
>DATGXD010000151.1:0-4392 GCA_035299105.1 Paludibacter sp.
ATGAAATTCAATAGAATCTTCACTTCCAAAGCCACAATCCCATTTATCAAACGGATTTTCAGCCGGAAACCAAAAGTCTCGCTTCAAGCCGAAACTGCCGCCACCGCCTTCTTAAATGATATCCCCGACATGGAAGAGGCTTCCGTAGCCGTGGGAACCGAAATCATCCCCGAAGAATGGATTGTCAAAGGAACTGAAAATGAGGAGGACGAAAAGGAAGAAGAGGAATTGGTCATTGAAATAACTCCAACTGGAAATGAGGACATTGCATTCGAAATTGAAAAACCGGAACACGAAGAAGAAAACAAACCGGTCGACACAGAAGAAAGCATTCCTGAATTCACCGACGATGAACACGAAGACCCGTTTTACAACGTCGCAAAATTAGGGAAATATGACCCCACTTTGGAGCTTTCGCACTACATCCCCCCGACCATCGATTTGCTGAAAGTATATGGCACCGATAACGACACGCAAATTGACATGGTGGAACAGAATGCAAACAAGAACAAGATCATAACCATATTACAAAACTTTGGAATCGAAATCGACAATATCAAAGCGACAGTGGGCCCAACCATCACGCTATACGAAATAGTTCCAAAAGCAGGTATCCGTATTTCAAAAATACGCAACCTGGAGTACGACATCATGCTCAGCCTGGCCGCTACCGGCATTCGCATCATTGCTCCCATACCGGGCAAAGGAACCATTGGGATCGAAGTCCCCAACAGCGACCCACAGGTGGTTTCAATGCATTCCATCCTTGCATCCAAAAAATTCCAGGAATCGAAGTTCGAACTTCCGGTGGCATTCGGACGGACAATCACCAACGAAATCTTCATGGTCGACCTGGCAAAAATGCCCCATCTCCTTGTTGCAGGGGCTACAGGGCAGGGGAAATCGGTTGGATTGAACGCCATCATAGCTTCACTGCTATACAAAAAGCACCCTTCCCAATTGAAACTGGTGCTGGTCGACCCGAAAAAGGTGGAATTCAACATTTACGGCGACATTGAAAAACACTTCCTGGCAAAACTACCCGATGGCGAGGACGCAATCATTACCGACATTTCAAAAGTAGTCGAAACCCTGAATTCGCTCTGCAAGGAAATGGACGACCGGTACGACCTGCTGAAAAAAGCCCACGTGCGGAATATCAAGGAGTACAACGAAAAATTCTTCATCCGCCATTTGAACCCCGAAAAAGGCCACCGGTTCCTCCCCTACATCGTGGTAATCGTCGACGAGTTTGGCGACCTAATCATGACAGCGGGCAAGGAAGTCGAAATGCCCATCGCCCGTATCGCCCAGCTCGCACGCGCCGTTGGCATACACATGATTATTGCCACACAAAGGCCCTCGGTCAATATCATTACCGGTGTTATCAAGGCAAATTTCCCCGCGCGGGTAGCATTCCGTGTCTCGTCCATGATCGACTCACGCACCATCCTCGACTCGCCGGGCGCCAACCAGCTTGTTGGCCGGGGCGACATGCTTTTCTCACAGGGAAGCGACCTCACCCGTGTGCAATGCGCTTTTGTCGACACCCCCGAAGTTGAAAACATTGTCCACCACATACACTCGCAGCAGGCCTACCCAACGGCATTTTACCTTCCCGAATACCTCCGTGCCGATGGCGATTCGTTCGATTCAAGCTCGGTGGACATGAGCAAACGCGACCCGATGTTCGAGGAAGCCGCCAGATTGATCGTGGCAAACCAGCAAGGCTCCACTTCGCTCATCCAACGCAAATTTTCCATAGGCTACAACCGGGCGGGGCGTATTGTCGACCAACTCGAAGTTGCGGGAATTATCGGTCCTTTCGAAGGAAGCAAAGCCCGCCAGGTACTTGTCATGGACGATTACCACCTGGAACAAATATTGAAAAACCTCTGAACAACCGGAAAATAGAGCAGAAGCCAAAGCAAATGGGATTTTCTGGCACGTTCATTGTAAAAAAGCAAAAACAAACTAACATATCATGAAAAAAACATTCCATATCCTCCTATTGGTTTTGCTTGCCAACCTGCATGCTGCCGGACAAAGCACAAGTGCAGGGCAAGTACTTGACAACTTGCTGAACACAGTCAAGACCAATGCAATCAGGGCTAAATTCATACTGTCGGCCAGCGAAATGAAAAGTTCAACCCCACAAACCTCTACAGGTTCGTTCACGCTCAAAGGAACACGGTTCATCCTGGAAATGGACGAAATGAAAGTATGGTTCGATGGCAAAACCCAATGGGCCTACGCACCCCGGAACAACGAAGTGACCATCACAGAACCAACCGAAAAGGAATTGGCAGAAACAAACCCCTTGGCCATTTTGTCAGCATACAAAAGCAAATCTGTCATAAATTTCAGCAAAACAAAATCTGGACAAAACCACATTCTTGAAATAATTCCAAAGACCCAGAACCCCAATGTATCAAAAATTGAAATCCAGGTAAACAAAAACACCCAAAACCTGCAATCAATAAAAATAACCAACAAAAAAGGAGGCATTATACTCCTAACGTTGAGCAACTTCGAAAAAGGATTAAATATCCCGGACAACCATTTTGTTTTCAACCGGGCCAAATTCAAAGGCGCGGTGGAAAACGACCTGCGCTAACAGCAATCAACAGACTCACCCAATATTTTCAAAAACAAGTCATACAATAAAAAAATGAACGAGAAAGTACGTTGCCTGATTATAGGATCGGGCCCGGCAGGATATACAGCTGCCATATATGCATCGCGAGCCAACTTAATGCCGGTTCTATACGAAGGTATGGAACCAGGTGGCCAACTAACAACCACAACCGAAGTAGAAAATTTTCCCGGCTACCCGAGCGGGATTACAGGTCCCGAATTAATGGAGGACCTGAAAAAGCAAGCCGAACGTTTTGGAGCAAGAATCCGCTTTGGCATTGCCACCGCCACCGATTTTTCAGCCTCCCCTTACAAGGTCACTATCGACGGGGAAAAGACAATCGAGGCAGAAACCGTCATTATTTCGACCGGGGCAACTGCCAAATACCTGGGCCTGCCCGATGAAAAGAAATATGCAGGCTCGGGGGTTTCGGCCTGCGCAACCTGCGACGGGTTCTTTTACCGTAAAATGACTGTTGCCGTTGTAGGTGGTGGCGATACTGCCTGCGAAGAAGCCACTTACCTCGCCGGGCTGGCAAGCAAGGTGTACCTGGTTGTCAGGAAAGATTATCTGCGCGCATCCAAAATCATGCAGGAGCGTGTACTAAGCAACCCGAAGATTGAAGTTTTGTTTGGCCACGAAACCGAAGGACTCACAGGCGACGGCGTAGTCCAAGGCGCCAACCTGGTGAAACATAAAGGCCAACCCGATGAAACAAAGGTGCATATCCCCATTGATGGCTTCTTCCTGGCCATCGGCCATAAACCGAACTCGGATATTTTCAAAACTTGGCTTGAAACCGATGAAGTGGGCTATATCAAAACCATTCCGGGAACTCCACGGACAAACATCCCGGGTGTTTTCGCGGCAGGCGATGTGGCCGACCCCCACTACCGACAGGCAATTACGGCTGCCGGAACAGGCTGCCAAGCCGCCATCGAGGCCGAAAGATATTTGTCGGAAAAAGCCTAAATACGCATT
This sequence comes from Paludibacter sp., assembly GCA_035299105.1. Classification (GTDB taxonomy): domain Bacteria; phylum Bacteroidota; class Bacteroidia; order Bacteroidales; family Paludibacteraceae; genus Paludibacter. Next base: position 3,620 of record DATGXD010000151.1, read on the forward strand.
TAACGTGGATTCGGGTGGGGAATTCCCGGGAACGGATTGGAGAACGGGCTCCTCATACCGGCAAACCGATATGGTTTGGAACTTGCATCGATACCTTGCCTTGCTTGCAAGGTTAAACCCGGAAACAATCCGCTTTTATCGGCTGAATCTACGTCCTGCCTTTTGCCATGCAACTAAAATAAAAAGCATGTTGCTGTTTGACAATTATCCTTGTGGGTTGGTTTTATTTGATAAAACCAACCCACTTTTCTTTTGTAGCCAACCCTGGGTATTCGTTCCAGGCAAAATATAAATCCGGCTATCCGAAAACATCCGGTTGTATTCCTTATCTTGGGTAGTTTTACCAAAGCAAAAAAAATAAACTGCGAAAGTTCACCAGAAGAATAATGATTTCAGCATTGAGAGAAAAAACCATCAATTATCAACTGTATTTTAGTAAAGCAACGTGAGTCCGGGATAAGGTTCCCTGTGTATTTTATATAAGTCCGAAGGACTTGGATGTGAACCAACGGTCAGCATGGCTAGTTTGCCTTATATCGACTCACGTTAAAACAAATCAAAGGAAAAGGCTTTTTCAGAATAAACACATGTAAGTTTCAGCACACGAAACCGGACAAGATAACAATCCTCACAATAAGTGAAATTCACCTAAAATGGAATTAATTTCTCTTTGTTTTGAATCCAATAAAAGGAACACAAAACTGCAAATCAGCATATTAGGAACTACGAAATACAGATAAGGTGTTCAGATTTAGCTTTATTTCACTATTATT
>DATGXD010000152.1:0-4992 GCA_035299105.1 Paludibacter sp.
GTTCCCATCTCAAATTGAGCAGGTTTTGCTCGAAATGGGTGAAACCAGTGCGCACTACATGCTGTATGTCGACCGCGAAGACAACCTCGACACGCTGGAACTCAAAGTGGAAGTGGAAGAAAGTAAAATGCCCGACACTATGCGCGAATTGCAGGAACTTTCCCGTAAAATTTCGCATGCTCTGAACAGTGCTATCGGGCTAAGTGTTAAAGTAACATTGGTGGAACCGAAAACCATTGCCCGAAGCGAAGGCAAAGCCGTGAGGGTGGTGGATAAGAGGAAATTGATAATTGATAATGCGGAGTTATTTGTTAGTCGTTAACTGATTGTCACTGCCACTAACCTATGTCTATATCAAAAGAATTGGTCGATTCGTTGTTTTCGCAGTTTGGTGAGTGCGATATCACCCGTTTGTCCATTCGCGAAATGGGGAAATTGGTGTCGCAGATCGAACTGGAAAGCGGGCAGGAATTCATCCACATGGAAATGGGGGCGCCGGGCCTGCCTGCCTTGCCTGTTGCAGTTTCCGCCGAGAAGGAGGCGCTCGACAAGGGTCTTGCCTCTGTATATCCGAACATCGAAGGTATCCCGTTTGTGAAATCGGAAATTGCCCGTTTCGCAAAAGCTTTTATGGACATGGATGTAACCGAAGCCAACTGCGTACCAACAGTTGGAGCCATGCAGGGCAGTTTTGCAGCCTTGCTTGCCGCCGCCCGCACCGATGCCGGCAAACCCTGCACCTTATTTGTCGATCCGGGGTTTCCTGTTCAGAAATCCCAATTGCAATTGATGGGACTTCCTTTCAAGTCGTTCGACTTGCAGCATTGCCGGGGCTCGAAGTTACAGGAAAAGCTCGAATCGTTCCTGTCGGAGGGCGATATTTGTTCCATTTGTTATTCGTCGCCCAACAATCCATCGTGGATTTGTTTCTCGGAAAGCGAACTGCGAATAATCGGCGAACTTGCCACCAAATACGATGCCATCGTGGTTGAAGACCTGGCATATTTCGGCATGGATTTCAGGCAGCATTACGGGAGACCATCCGTTCCGCCGTTTCAACCCACGGTGGCGCGGTATACCGATAATTACATCCTTTTGATGTCTGCATCTAAAATTTTCAGTTATGCCGGTCAGCGTATTGGCATGATGATTACTTCGGAAAAACTGCGCACGCGTCATTATCCCAACCTGAAAAATTATTTCACAAGCGATATTCTCGGGCATTTCATTTCTTATGGGGTGCTGTATGCCACCACGGCCGGTACCTCGCATTCGGCACAATACGCGCTGGCTTCCGTGTTGAAAGCAGTGAACGACGGCCGTGTCGATTTTGTAACCGCCCTGCACGATTATGGGGAAAAGGCAAAGTTGATGAAGGGATTGTTCCTGAAATATGGTTTTTATATCGTGTACAACGACGAGGACCGCGAACTGGCCGATGGGTTTTATTTTACCATTGCCTATCCCGGGATGAGCGGTTCGGAATTGATGAAGGAATTCCTGTATTTTGGAATCAGCGCCATATCGCTGGTCATTACCGGCAGCGAAAACCCCAACGCCCTGAGGGCGTGCGTGTCTTTTGTGCGGATGGAACAAATGCCCGTACTTGAAAGCAGGCTCAGGGAATTTGCCCAATACCAAACGGTAAAGGATTGATAATTAACGCTCAGGTAGTTCATTCCTTGATTTGATAACGTGTAACTAACAAAAAAACAGCCTACGCAAATGGAACCAGTCAAAAACCGTATCAAGAGGCTTCGTGCAGCCATGAAGCAACGGGGTATTTCTGCCTGTATCATTCCCGGAACCGATCCCCATGCCAGCGAATACATAACCGAATATTGGAAAGAACGCCAATGGATTTCGGGCTTTACGGGCTCGGCAGGCACGGTGGCCATCACGCTGGACGAAGCCGGCTTATGGACCGATTCGCGCTATTTCCTGCAAGGGGAACAACAACTCGAGGGTACGGGTATCGAACTCATGAAGCAAGGTTTGCCCGAAACCCCCGCTATGCTTTCGTGGCTGGGTGCAACACTCAAACCGGGCGAGAAAGTGGGTGTAAACCCGCAGATGTTTTCGCTTAATGCGTACGCTGCCATGAGGTCCGAACTCGGCGCAAGTGGGCTTGAACTGGTTTCCATTGATTTGATTTCCTCCGTTTGGACCAATCGCCCCATGCTTCCGCAAAACCCGTTTCTTGTGTTCGATGTAGCTTATGCCGGAAAAGCCTTACAGGAAAAACTGGCCCTGGTACGTGTCGAAATGCAGAAAGCCAATGCGGAAGTCCTTGTCCTTTCGGCACTCGACGATATTGCCTGGCTTTTCAATATCCGCGGCAATGATGTGGATTACAATCCGGTGGTGATTTCCTACGCGCTGGTTGAAACAGATAAGGCGACCCTGTATGTTGCACCCGAAAAACTGACGCATGGAACGAAGGAATACCTGAAAAACGCGGGGATACAGGTTGCCCCGTACCCTGCTATCTATGCCGACCTGGAGAAAATCCCGGTTTCGCAAGCCGTGTTGGTGGATGGTGGCAAACTGAACCAGGCTTTGTTCGAATCGCTTCCCGGAGGTTGCACGGTGCGGAACATGATGTCGCCTGTTTTCAAATTGAAAAGTATTAAAAACGAAGTGGAAATGAGCGGCTACCGTAAAGCCATGGTGAAAGATGGCGTGGCGTTGACACGCTTCTTCATGTGGCTTGAAAAAAATCTGGCCGGTGGCAACCTGACCGAAATGTCGGTTTCCGAAAAGCTCCGGGAGTTCCGCAGCCAACAGGAAAATTTCATGGGCGAGAGTTTCGGTACCATTGCCGGATACGGTCCGCACGGCGCCATTGTGCATTACAGCGCTACCCCCGAATCGGATGCCGCGCTGAAGCCCGAAGGTGTGTTCTTGCTCGATTCGGGAGGCCAATATCTCGAAGGAACCACGGACATTACCCGCACCGTTGCCTTGGGTACGCCGACAGCCCGGCAAAAAAACGATTTTACACTGGTGCTGAAAGGTCATATCGCCCTGTCGATGGTTGTGTTCCCAACCGGAACCCGCGGCTCGCAACTCGATGTGCTGGCACGTATGGCATTGTGGGAACAGGGGTTGAATTACGGGCATGGAACCGGCCATGGAGTGGGACATTTCCTGAATGTGCATGAAGGGCCGCAAAGCATCCGTGCCGAAGAAAACCCGGTAGTACTCCAGGCCGGCATGTTCATGTCGAACGAACCAGGGCTTTACCGCACGGGCGAATACGGCATCCGCACCGAGAACCTGGTGCACATTGTGCCCGCCATGAAAACCGATTTCGGGCAATTCCTCCGCTTCGAAACCATTACCCTTTTTCCCATTGACCAGCAACTGGTTGATTTCGAACAATTGACTTCGCGGGAAATAAACTGGATTAATAATTACCATAAAATGGTTTTCGACAGACTTTCACCTGCCTTGGATGCCGGGGAATGTGAATGGCTGAAAAACAAGTGCAATGAATATGTCCCGCAGGCTTACTGATTTGTTGGTTTTTTACTTATGACTGATTTCAACTTAAATAATTCAGCGCTGGGGAAAAACTCCTCAACACCAGATAGATACGATGCATCGGTATTGTTCCGCATTCCGCGCTCCGAAAACAGGGTGCATTACGGCATTGCCGACGACAACCTGCCTTTCACCGGATTCGATGTGTGGAATTGCTACGAAGTTTCGTTCCTGACTGACAACGGGTTACCTGTGTCGCGCGTGCTGAAACTCGTGTACGCCGCCGAAAGCCCGTTCCTGGTCGAATCCAAATCGTTGAAGTTGTACCTGAACGCGTTCAACATGGACCGTTTCGGAAAAACAATGGCTGAAGCCGAAGAAAAAGTGCTTGCCATTATTGCCAGCGACCTTCAAAGCCTGCTCGAAACAGAAGTAAAAGCTGTCTTTTTCAATAAACACCACCTTGCAGGCACGGCCTACGAAGCTTTCCCCGACTTGAGCAGTTTCGTTCCTGCCGAAACACAGGAGTCGATCCGGTTTTTGCACTTCAAGGAAACGCCGGAACTGTTGCGCAGCCAACCAACCGAAAGCAACCACGCATACGTTTTCCAGTCTGACCTGCTCCGTTCCAATTGCCGGGTAACCAACCAGCCCGACTGGGGCGATTTGTTTGTAAGCATGGACACCCGGCACGAAATCGACTTGTCGTCCGTGGTTGAATACCTGGTGTCGTTCCGCCAGGAAAACCATTTCCACGAGGAGGTGGTGGAGATGATTTACAAGCGTTTCCACGACAAGTTCGAACCCGAAAAGCTAATGGTGGCGGCCATGTACACCCGCCGCGGAGGTATCGATATCAATCCAGTACGGGCATCGCACCTGGAATTGGTTGACAAAGTTTTGGCAGACCCCGCGTTGAGGGTGAATAAAACATTGAGGCAGTAAATTGGCGGTTGCTGGCGAGTGATTGGCGAAAAATGTATTGCCAGTTCCAAAAAAGGATGTATCTTTGCCCTCGCTTTCAGAAATTGCGGCTGTGGCGTAATTGGTAGCCGCGCCAGACTTAGGATCTGGTGCCGAGAGGCGTGGGGGTTCGAGTCCCTTCAGCCGCACGGAACCCCGATAATTCACTGAATTATCGGGGTTTGTACTATCGGGAAGATACGTCTAATCTTTTCAATCCAAAATCAATGCATTCCGAACTACAGCTTATATTAACCCCCGAGCAAGCATTTAAGCAAGAGCTGTTGTATGCTCAAGTTGCAGGGAAACTTCAAATAGCACCCGAACGCATCAGCCGGTTAAGGACTTTGCGCAAATCAATTGATTCAAGGTCGTTCCAACCGAAGGTGAACCTGACGCTGGAAGTGTACTGGGATGAAGTGCCGCCTGCCATTGGAATGCCTGAATTCAACTTCAACCCTGTGGGCGACAAACCATCCGTGCTGGTTGTAGGCGCTGGCCCTGCAGGGCTTTTCGCGGCCTTGCGGCTAATCGAGTCTGGGT
>DATGXD010000153.1:0-22888 GCA_035299105.1 Paludibacter sp.
GTTATCATGGGCATGCAGAGCGAGAAAGGATTCGAAAAACTCTCGGCTAAAATTCCGCTCAAGGAATTGGGCAGCTACTCCACAACCCTGAGTTCGCTTACCGGTGGACGCGCTTCGTTCAGCATGAAGTTTGCAAGCTACGAACTGGTCCCCATGGATATCCAGGACAAGTTGCTCAAAGAATACGAAGCTTCCAAAAAGGAAGAAGAATAGCCTGTATGGTTGACAAAAAGGCCGGTTCAATTAAATGGGACCGGCCTTTTCTGTTGTCAGGCATGGGGTTTTCTTTTGTTGTTAATGCCGTAGCCACAAGCAAACAGGCCGATAAGACCTGGTCGGGAAGCGGGCTGGGATTGTTTGAGCAAGTGGTATTTGTTTTGCCGGAAAACCGGGAATGAAATGAAGACTCCCTCTAAGTTGTCAATAACTTCATCTTAAATTCTTTGCTTGGTAATGGGAAATTGCCGTATCTTTATCAACTTAAATCCCCTCGGGAACATAACTTTTCTAATCAGCTGTAAACCCATAATTTATAATGAGTTCATTTGTCCATTTGCACGTTCACTCTTATTATTCAGTACTCGACGGAATGTCGACTATTCCAGGGCTGGTGGACAAGGCTTCGAAAAACGGAATGAATGCGTTGGCACTCACCGACCATGGCAATATGTTCGGGGTGAAGGAGTTTTTCAACTACGTGAAAAAGAAAAATGGAAAAGTAAAAGACCAAATAAAGTCCATTGAAAAAGAGTTGAAAAACCCTGGTCTGGCTTCAGAACAAAAGTTAGAACTTGAAAATCAGCTTGCCGACGCCAAATCGCATCTTTTCAAGCCGATAATGGGCTGCGAGGCCTATGTGGCGCGCCGCAGCCGGAAGACCAAAGAAGTGCAGGAAGACAGGAGCGGTTACCACCTGGTGTTGCTGGCAAAAAATAAAACCGGTTATAAAAACCTGTGCAAGCTTGTTTCGCTCAGTTGGATGGAAGGTTTCTATTACCGCCCCAGGATCGACCACGAAATTCTTGAAAAATACAGCGAAGGCCTGATTGCATCCTCGGCCTGCCTTGGCGGCGAAATCCATAAAAAGGTGGAATCGGGAGACTTGCAGGCGGCCGAGGAAGCTGCATTGTGGTATAAAAGTATCTTCGGTGACGATTATTACATCGAACTCCAGCGGCATAAAACCGACAAACCGAATGCCGATTACGAATGCTTCGAAAAACAGCAGCGCCAAAATGCCGAACTAATCCGTATTGCCCAAAAAACAGGCATCAAGTTGGTTGCAACCAACGATGTGCATTTTGTAGAAGAGGAACATGGCGAGGCACACGAAAGGCTAATTTGCCTAAGCACAGGCAAAGACCTCGATGATCCAACCCGGATGCGCTACACCAAGCAGGAATGGCTGAAAACGCCGGTCGAGATGTGCCAAGTCTTTGCCGATGTACCCCAAGCATTGGAAAACACAATCGAAATAGCCAACAAGGTTGAATTCTACGATATAGATTCTGCTCCCATGATGCCGGTTTTCCCCATTCCGGAAGATTTCGGGACGGAAAGGAAATACCGCGAACAATACACCGAAGAAATGCTCCGCGAAGAGTTTGGCGATGGTTACGACAGGCTGGGCGGATACGATAAGGTGGTACGCGTAAAGCTCGAAGCCGATTACCTGGCCAAACTCGCCTACGAAGGAGCCCGCTTTCGTTACGGCGAAGCGTTGGATGATGAACAAAAGGAACGTATCGACTTCGAACTCCATGTAATGAAAACCATGGGTTTCCCGGGCTACTTCCTTATTGTGCAGGATTTTATCAACGCAGCCCGTGGCATGGGCGTTTCGGTTGGCCCTGGCCGTGGATCGGCTGCCGGCTCGGTGGTGGCGTACTGCCTCCGGATTACCGATATCGACCCCTTGAAATACGATTTGCTGTTCGAGCGCTTCCTGAATCCCGACCGTATTTCCATGCCCGATATCGATATCGATTTCGATGACGATGGGCGGGGGCAAGTGTTGCGCTGGGTAACAGACAAATATGGGAAAGAGCGAGTGGCCCATATCATTACCTACGGCACCATGGCCACTAAATCGTCCATAAAAGACGTGGCCCGTGTTCAGCGCTTGCCGCTTTCCGAAGCCGACCGGCTCACCAAGCTCATTCCGGACAAATTCCCCGAAGGCGCCGATGGCAAAGCCCCGAAAGTGAATATATCGAACTGCCTGAAATATGTCCCCGAGCTGCAGGCTGCCCGGAACTCGTCCGACCCGAACCTCTCGAACACCTTGCGCTACGCCGAAATGCTCGAAGGTACCGTCAGGCAAACCGGCGTGCATGCCTGCGGGGTGATTATTGGCGCCGACGACCTGACGAACCTCGTTCCGCTCAGCACGGCCGTAGACAAGGAGACCAGCGAGGAAATGCTCGTTACCCAATACGAAGGCTCGGTTATCGAAGAAATCGGATTGATAAAAATGGACTTCCTGGGTCTGAAGACTTTGTCCATTATAAAAGAAGCATTGTCGAATATTAAAAAATCGAAGGGACTCGACCTGGATATCGATGCCATTCCCATTGATGATGCGCGCACATATCATTTATTCAGCAAGGGGCTTACAGTCGGTACATTCCAGTTCGAGTCTGCCGGGATGCAGAAACACCTGATCAACCTGCAACCCACGCAATTCGAGGACCTGATTGCCATGAACGCCCTGTACCGGCCGGGGCCGATGCAGTATATCCCGCAATTCGTCAACCGCAAGCACGGGCGCGAAAAAATCGAGTACCCATTCCCCGTAATGGAAAAACGCTTGCAGGACACCTACGGCATTACGGTATACCAGGAGCAGGTCATGCTCCTGAGCCGCGACCTGGCTGGTTTCACCCGTGGCCAGTCCGACGAGTTGCGTAAAGCCATGGGTAAGAAGCTCATCGACAAGATGGAAGCCCTGAAAGTCAAGTTCATGGACGGTTGCCTGAAAAACGGCTACGGCCCCAAGGAAAAACTGGAACAAATCTGGAGCGACTGGGCTGAATTTGCAAAATACGCTTTCAATAAGTCGCACGCCACCTGCTACTCGTGGATTGCATACCAAACGGCTTACCTCAAGGCGCATTACCCCGCCGAGTTCATGGCTGCCAACTTAACGCGCAACAAGGATGATATTACCGAGGTGGGGAAATTCATGGACGAATGCAAGAACCTTGGAATCAACGTCCTTGGGCCGGATGTGAATGAAAGTGACCTCACATTTACCGTGAACGGGGAAGGAAATATCCGTTTCGGCCTGGGCGGGGTGAAGGGTGTGGGCGAAGGCGCTGTGGAGGCTATTGTGCAGGAACGTAATGCAAACGGCAAGTTCAAGGGGATTTTTGACCTCATCGAACGTGTGAACCTCACTGCCTGCAACAAAAGGGCATTGGAAAGCCTTGCCTTGGCAGGCGCTTTCGATAGTTTCCCTGATGTTCGCCGCGAACAACTCTTCACCGCCAACAGCAAAGGGGAGCAGGTGCTCGAAACAATTCTCCGGTACGGGAATAAATTCCAGGCCGACCAGTCGATGAACCGCAATTCATTGTTTGGAGGTCTCGACACGGTGGAGATTTCAAAGCCCGAATTGCCTTTCACGCCCGAATGGTCGCCACTGGAACGCTTGAACAAGGAACGCGACCTGATCGGGATGTACCTTTCGGCTCATCCGCTCGACGAATTCGAATTTGAAATCAACCACATCTGCAATACCACGACAGTAGGATTGAAAGACTTGGAATCGCTTCAAGGCAAATCGCTGAAAATCGGGGGCATGGTTACCAATACCAGGGTCGGTATTTCGAAAGCCGGGAACCAGTATGGCATTTTCACCCTCGAAGATTATGCCGGTGCGTTCGAATTTGCCTTGTTCGGGAAAAATTATATAGAGTTTGGGAAATACATGATTAAAGACTTGTATTTGTTCATTACGGCCGTTGTGCAGGAAAAAGGAGCCGATTTCAAATACAAGAAGGTCGAATCGAACCCCGACATTCCGAAGGAACTGGAACTGAAGATTCAAAAGATAGAAGTGTTTTCCGATATCAAGGATAAACTTATCAATACGCTCACGCTGACAATGCCAATACAGCAGTTGTCGGAAGAATTCGCTACCGAAATGGCGGACATGTTCCTCGAAAACAAGGGAAACTTAAACTTGTACATCCAGGTTGTCGACGAGTTTTCGCCCAACAGGGTAGTCCTTTTTGCCCGCCAGCACCGGATTGAGATGAACAAAAAGGTGTACCACAAGCTTAAGCTCGCGCAAGCCGAAGGATACCTCGATTTCCAGGTACACTGAAAAAGTATAGATTTTATTGATTGGTTTATAAGTCTTTCTTCTGAAACATTTTATATAACAAGTCGTTTTATTACAATAATTTTCCGTTTTTTTGTAGAACCAAATTTTGGACGGGAAAGTATAGTCTGAATTATTAATTTAAAACCCAATATTATGGCATTAGAATTTACCGATGAAAACATTAAAGAAATTATCAACAGTGGAAAACCCGTTGTAATCGATTTTTGGGCTGAATGGTGCGGTCCTTGCCGCATGGTTGGCCCGATTGTCGAAGAACTTGCGCAGGAATATGACGGCAAGGTGGTTGTTGGCAAAATGGATGTGGACAACAACGTGGATACCCCCAATGAATACGGAATACGGAATATTCCCACGATTTTGTTTTTCAAAGATGGGCAGCTGGTAGACAAGCAGGTTGGCGCCGCACAAAAAACCGTATTGGCAAGCAAAGTGGAAGCGCTGCTTTGATTTCAAAATGTTTTCTTGAATTACTCGGGATAAAAAAATGAAAAGTCCTGCAAACATGGGTTTGCGGGACTTTTTTTTGCAAGAGGGGGGGCTTTCCCCTAGAGTTTCAGGTAAAAATCCTTGGCCAATTCTGCGAATTCGGGCGAGTATTGATGCCTCTTGCCGTTTTCGATTGTAAGGTCCGATTCCGAACACTCGGAATATTCCTTGCTGAATTCAAGCAGCACGCGTTTCGGTAAAGAGTCGGGAGTGGGCAACACTTTTATAGCCTTGGTGCAATACAATTCATTTTTCTTGGCGGACAACATGCACATAAGTCCTTCGAAAACAGGAAGTACCAGGCAGAGCCTGCCTGTGGGCGCAAGCAGTTTTTTCGCGGCTAAAATAATTTCTTCGTGTGTCAGCATGTCGGTGTGCCGGGCTATTTGCCGCTTCAAATCGGGTGATTTAAGCGAGTTCACAAAGTAAGGCGGGTTGGAAACAATCAGGTCGTATTCTTTTCCGGCAGTTTCGGCAAGATTCTGCAATGATAGATATTGAACATTTATCCTGTCGGGCCAGGGCGAGTTCTTGATGTTTCCAGCAGCCTGTATGACAGCATCTTCATCAATGTCGATGGCATCAATGGAGGCATTGCTGCGCTGAGCCAGCATCAGGGCTATCAGGCCTGTACCCGTGCCTATGTCCAGGATGTGCTGCGTATTATCCACATTGGCCCAGCAGCCAAGCAAAACGCCATCGATGCCCACCTTCATGGCGCATAGATGTTGGTGGACGGTAAACTGTTTGAAACTGAAATATGGATTTGCCATAATATTATCGTCTGGTTGAACCCGAACGTGAGTCGGGTTGGCGCGGTGAGACATTGGCCGGTGCGCTTCCCGAAGAACGTGAAGGGGAATTCGGGTATTGGGATTGGGGAGAAACCGTGGTTCCCGACCTTCTGGCAGGCATAGATTCGTATGAACGGGTGCTTTGCCTGCTGTCGTATTGTTGTGGGGTTTGGGCAGGTATGCTTCGCCTGGTCTGCGTTTGCGAACCGCCTTGGTATTCGGGGACGGTGCCCCGGAAGCTGCTCCGGACATTGCGTTGGAACGAGCTTCTTGTGGCGGGGCTGCTGGTGCGGTAGTCGGTTCGCGGGGGCAGGCCGGAACCTGCCGGAAGCTGGCTGCGGTTATAATCCGGACTTCCATAAGTCGAATGTTCGTACCGTTTGGATTGCAGCCTGTTGTTTTGTTCTTCATTCAAAACCTGTTGGATGTCGGTGTTTTTATTCTTCATCCGTTCCAACGCAGCGCTTCGCGTGTTCGAAATTTGACGTTCGCGTGCGTATTTAAGGTTTATTTCGTATATCTGGCGGGTTTGTTCGGGGGTCAGGTTCAGTTCTTCCTGCATTTTTTCGGTCTGTTTTTGGGCTTCCTGTTCTGGCACACGCTGGGGTACAACTACCTTGTCCTGGCTGTAAATTGCGTTTGCAAAAAGGAAAATCAGAATAATGAATGGTATGAGCCTGTTTGTTTTCATAAAAATGCAGAACTTCATTCGAAGCAATTGAGAAAATCAACAATGACCGTGCCAAATAGTATTAAAGTGGTAATTTGCAGGATTATAGCAATTCGTGGTTTGGGGCAACGGGAAATGTGGCCGCAATTCACGGAAATTTATTTGTTGAAATCCCGCAATTTGATACTGGTAAGTACTTTTTTCGTGTGGAGCGGAAAATCGCTGCTCATCATCCAACCGTAGTACCCGATATCCGATTTAAGTACATCGGTCACCTTTTGACCTTTGTATTTCCCGAAGTTGATTACTTCCTCTCCTTTTTCGTTGTAAACCATTCGGCCTGCAAAGTCGACATTGTTGTTTTGCGTGGTGTATTTCGCCAGGAATTCAATATCGTTTTTCAGTTCGGGATAGCGGTCGAGTTGTGCTTCCAGGATTTCGTAAGTGGCCAGGGTGTCGGCTTCGGCCCCATGCGCACCCACAAGTTCCTTGTCGCAGTAAAATTTATAGGCTGCCCCCAGGGTGCGTTGCTCCATTTTGTGGAAAACCACCTGCACATCCACAAGTTTGCGCTTCGTCATGTCGATGTCCACATCGGCGCGGAGGAATTCTTCGGCCAGCATCGGTATGTCGAAGCGGTTCGAATTGTAACCGGCCAGGTCGCAACCTTCGAAATCGCGGGCAATTTCTTTTGCCACATCCTTGAACAACGGGCAGTGGGCCACATCGGCATCGGTAATCCCGTGGATGTCGGATGCTCCTTTCGGAATCGGCATACCGGGATTTATCCGTATGGTTTTTGTTTCTTCGCGGCCGTTGGGCGAGACTTTGTGGTACGAAATTTCCACTATCCGGTCGCTCACAATGTTGGTTCCGGTTGTTTCGAGGTCGAAAAAAATGATGGGGTTTTTTAATTTGAGTTTCATTTTATGGGATTTTAGAATCCAAAGACCCTGGGATGAATCCTTATGCCACAATGAGTCCTGTTTTTCTGTAATTTCAGTGTTTAAGTATCAAAAAGAAAGATCTAAGACTTACGACCCTAGACCTTTTTCTGTAATTATTCTAAAATCAAGTCTTGATTCCTGGATCTTGATTTTTGCGCCTTCAAATTAATCGTTCAGCAACATGGGCATGAGCAGCATGAGGATTTCCTCGTTTTCTTCATTCTCAAATGGGAGGATTAGGCCTGCACGCGATGCGTCCGACAGTTCCATGATAATGTCCGTGGCGCTGATATTGCCCAGTATTTCAATCAGGAACGACGATTTGAAGCCGATTTTTATCGGGTCGCCTTCGAACTGGCAGCTGATGGTTTCTTCGGCTGAAATGGAAAAGTCGATATCCTGTGCCGAAATATGAATCTGGTTGTCCTTGAAAGCAAGTTTTACCAGGTTGCTGGCTTGGTTTGCGAAAACCGAGACGCGTTTCAACCCGTTGAGCAGTGTCAACCGGTCGATAATGATTTTATAGGGATTCGATTTCGGTATGACGCCGTTGTAATTGGGGAACCGGCCTTCCACCTGGCGGCAAACCATCGTGTAGTTTGTGAGTTTGAAATAAGCGTTTTTGTTGTCGAATTTTATTTCAACTTCGCCACTTTCCTTTGGCAGGATATTTTTCAGCATGTTCGCTGGTTTTTTAGGCAAAATGAAGTTGGCGGCATCGTTTTCGAGAGTTGCCGAAGTGTAATTTGTTTTGTAGCGTACCAGCTTGTGTGCATCGGTAGCCACCATTGTCAGGTTTTCGTTGGTAATGTCGAAATAAATTCCATTCATTACCGGGCGGAGTTCATCGTCGGCAGTGCAAAACAAGGTTTTGGTAATTCCCGATGAAAGGGTTGAAACGGGCAATGCCAATGATTTGGATTCGTCCTGCAGTTCCGGCATCCGGGGATATTCATCGCCATTCTGGCCGATAAAATTGTACGAACCGTTGGCCGAAGTAATGACCATTGCCAGGTTTGTGTCATTGATGTTGAACGAGAGCGGTTGTTCCGAAAACTCCCGCAAGGTGTCGAGCAATAACCTCGAGGCGACAGCAACCTTGCCGTTTCCTTCCGAACTTTCAACCTCCATGGAAGTCACCAGGGTTGTTTCAATGTCCGATGCAGTCATTGTCAGTGTTTTGCCTTCGAGTTGAAGCAGGAAATTATCCAGGATGGGGAGCGAGTTCTTGTTGTTTATTACTCGGCTGATGGCTTGGAGATGGCTTAATAATTCGGTACTTGAAACTACGAATTTCATAGGTGTATGGGTTTTGTTGATATTTTTCTATATTAAAGGAACAAATGTAGTGATTTTTTTAATAGAAATGAAGAAACGGGCTGCTTTTTTGAACATGAAAGTTGTATGCTGTAATTATCATTTATTGGGTGTTTGTGGTCGATGGATTGGCTGTTCAAACAAAAAAGTCATTAAGCGGGTTGCCTAATGACTTTTTTGTTTGAGTTACTGGTTTTAGAAGTTGAATGTCGCTCCCAGCGACACAGCCCTTACTTCGGGTCCCTTGCCCGACTGGAACAGGCCGAACGGGGAGTATTTTGCATAAATGCTCCATTCATCGTAGCCAATCTGGCCAATAAAATCCAGGGTCAGCGGGGCGACATTCAGCCCTTTGCTTTCTACGTATTTGATGTTTCTCCCATTTGGGTCTTTGTAGCTTACCTTGTACGAGGCAAATGTGTTTACGCCTCCCACAACCCCGGCTGCGACAAAAGTCTCGTGGTTTCTGCCAAAGGTTGGTTGCCATTCGAGCGTGAGTGGCACGGTGAGTTGGAATGTACGCAGGCGACTGTATTCGTAAACCACGCCTGCCGGGGCAGCATAGACATCGGTAAGGTTATTCTCTTCGAGCAAATGGGTGTTGTTGTCCAGGAAGTAATTGTGCCAGTCGAAACCAAGCCCGGTTGTGAATCCGAGGTTGTTTTTGTAGACAGGGATTATTTTTTCGAACAGGTTGAAGTAAAACTCGCTGCTCGATTCGGATTTCAACGATACCCCATCGATGTCGTTTAACTTATAGTTTGCATCGGAAATGTTGGCAAACCCCCAGCCAATCCCGGCCCAGTGTGCTTCCATTTTGTAGTCTTTTTTCTTGCAGGCGCTTCTTTTGTTTAAAAATGGAAGTTGGATGCCCACTTCTTCCATGACGGTCCATTTTTCGTAACTTTTCCTGTCGCTGAAAACACCTTCGTACACCTTTTTGTAAGGTGTGGAGTCGTTGTCGAACACGGTCACCTTGATTTGCCCGACACTGTCTTCCAGGTGGATGGTTTTGTTTTCGTAGCGTAGTGTGGTGTCGTTTTTTGCCGTTTCGGCAGCTGCGAATTGCATCAGGCCGAATAGAAATCCTATCAGGAATGGAATAATCTTTTTCATTGTGTTTAATTATTTAGTCGTTTGTGTTTATTTTTTCTTTAAGATTAGCCTTAGCACATCTTCCGAGTCGTTTTTCGATTCGATGTAAATGAGCGTGATTTTGTGTCCCGGCTTAGAGGTTTCGTTGAACAGGATTAGCCTGTACAGTTCGCCTCTGCGGGGCAATTGCAAATAAATTGACGTAGGTACGCCGTTAGCCACAACCTGCTTCACTTTCTTTGCTCCGACTTCGTCTTTTGAAAGGCATTTGCGGATAAAATCGGCGGCGGCAGGATTGTTCTTGATTGTTATGCTCTTGAAGAGGTTGAAATCGTAGCCATCCGGCATTTCGTCGGAAAGTTCTACCATCACAACGCCTTTCTGTTCGCCGTACTGTTCAAAGACCTTGCTGATTTGCAAATCGCTTTGTGCCTGTAGTTTTGGTAAAATCCCCAAACTACTTATCAGCAACATAATCAGATACTTTTTGATTGAGTTCATATTTTTTCCATGTTTTTATTTGTTTAATTCTGAAAAAACATCGAGTTGTTGCATTACCTCGTTGTCGTTCAGGTTCTCAAGGCTTTGTTCCACTTCGTTGTTGTCGGCCGAAACATTGCTTAGTGAAGCCAAAGCCTGTGTTTGTATTTCGTTTTTATTGGTTGTTTTCACTCCGTCGATATAGGCGTAACTATCTATGTTTTTCCAATTAAATGTTTGGATTCCAATAGCTAATACAAGTATGGCAGCAGCTCCAGCCCACCGGATGTATGGGCGGATGTTGAAAGCTGGCTTTTGCTTCTTAGTTTCAAAATACCCGAAAATAGCTTGTTCGGGTTTGTACTTGGCCGGCAAACCGGCTTGTGTGAGAAAATCCTGCAACAGCTTTTCCTCTCCCACGGTTGTAAATCCATCGTAATACTTTTCAATCAGCGCATCGGCCTGTTCAAAAGTTATTTTATGTTTGGTTTTAAGTTTCATGCTGTTGTTAGTCTAATGTATTCTTCCCTCACTCTTTTCCGTGCCCGCGATAAATTGGTACGCACCGCTTCGGGTTTTGTACCTGTTATTTCTGCAATTTCCTCTACCTCGTATTCTTCGATATCTTTCATTCGGATAATGGCTTGTTGCAATGCCGGAAGTTGGCCGATAATTTTTTTCAGGATTTCTTCGGTGTTTTTCCGTTCAAGTTCCAAATGCGGGTTGTCGGTCCCGGCGCGGGCGTTGTAGGTGTCGTCAAGCAAGTCGGTTCTTTTCTTCACTTTCAATCTGTCGAGGCAGTGGTTTTTTGTAACCGTTGTTGCAAAAGCTGCTGCATTGTCGTAGTTCTGTAGCGAGTCGCGTGTGCGCCAAAGCTTTAGAAGAACTTCCTGCACGGCATCTTCTGCTTCTTCTTCCTCCACAAGTATGTGTTGCGCTATGTGGAATAGCTTTTGGCGCATGGGCAGTATCTCTGCCTTGAATCGTTCCTGGCTCATTTATAACTACGACGATTGGAAAACGAAAACATAACAACGATTGAAATAATTTTCAAAAATACAAATAAAGCATTCATGAAATATCGGGTGGCAACGTAAATTTCACACAATAAATTTGGTTGTTGTAAAACTATGTCGTATGTTTGCGACATAAAACAAATAAAAAATGAGAAAACCGGAAGTGTTTGATAATGAATTACAAGAGTTGGCCAATTTTGCCAAAGTAATTTCGCACCCTGCCCGCCTGGCTATCCTGAAATACCTGGCTGAAACAAAGACCTGCATTTCGGGCGATATTTCAGGCCAACTGCCACTGAGCCGCACCACTGTATCACAGCATTTAAAAGAATTGCGCGACATGGGCTTGATAAAAGGAGAAATTGACGGGCTGAAAATCAATTATTGCCTTTGTTGTCCGGCTATTGGCGAGAAACTGGAGAAATTCATGGTGTTTTTCAACAAAATCCACCTGCAGGGAAGTTGTTGTTCGGAAACCGGCGAACTTTAAAAACAACGAGTCTGTTAAAAATTGGAATTTAGCAAGTCGTTTTTCAAATTTATATATTTTCAAATTAAGAAACATGAAAACAAAAGATTTAAAATTCGTTGTTCAAGAAAGGTACGGCAAAATAGCCGAACAATCTAAAATACAGAACGAGACCTCGTGTTGCGGGGTGGGGGGCTGTTGCACGGTCGATTATGCCGTTTTTGCTGAGAGTTACGACAAGGAAAAAGGCTACAATCCCGATGCCGATTTGGGGCTTGGGTGTGGAATCCCCACGCAATTTGCCGGAATAAAAGAGGGTGATTCGGTGCTTGATTTGGGCAGCGGGGCTGGTAACGATTGTTTTGTGGCGCGTGCCATTGTGGGCGAAACCGGCCATGTTACAGGCATTGACTTTACAGATGCCATGCTCGAAAAAGCCCGTGCAAATAATGCGAAGCTCGGTTTCGGGAACGTGGAATTTGTAAAGGGCGATATCGAAGAAATGCCCTTGCCGGGCAATTCCTTCGATGTGGTTGTGTCGAATTGCGTGTTGAACTTGGTGCCTGATAAGGTGAAGGCCTTTTCCGAAATTTACCGTGTGCTGAAACCCGGAGGCTCGTTTTGTGTTTCGGATGTGGTGCTGAAGGGAGAATTGCCCGAAAAGCTACAGAAAGATGCCGAAATGTATGCGGGCTGTGTTTCCGGGGCGATTGAAATGGGCGAATACCTGGAGATTATCAGAAACCGCGGATTTAAAAATATGGAAATCCACAAACAGAAAGAAATCCAAATTCCGGAAGAAATACTGGAAAATTACCTGGTTGCCAGCGAAATGGATAAGTTCCGCAAAGGTGAAACCGGAATTTACAGCATCACGGTTTCAGCGGAGAAATAACCTTGCTTCGACTTAAATATAAAATCAAAAGTCATGTTGAATGAAGAACTGAAAAAAGAAGACTACGACGAACTCTCGAAGAAAAGTTTGGTCAGGGTTCAGTATGCTTGTTCGGGTAATTCGACAGGAATTGCCGAAACGGAATATATCCCGATCGTGTCCGGAGCAGCAAGTCCGGTTTGCTATAGTGTTGCAGGAAAAGAAGATGCAGCTGCAATTGAAGAATTGTTGAGGGTCAACAACCTGCCTTATGCCGACTTGGATGGAACTGCAATTTTCCATGTGGCGCAAAGCGGAGGGAAAGTGTTGGGTTGCGTAGCCGTGGAAACGTATGGCGGGTCGGGCTTGCTACGGTCGCTGGCTGTGGGCGCGGATTCCCGGGGGAAAGGTATTGGTCTGCAATTAGTGGATATTGCTGAAGAAAATGCACGTGGAAACGGATTGGAAAGCCTTTACCTGCTGACAACTACCGCAGCCGCTTTTTTCCAGAAACTGGGCTGGGAAATTATCGAAAGGGCTTCGGTCCCCGATGGCATTGCCCGTTCAAGCGAATTTGCTTCCGTTTGCCCGACAACAGCTGTTTGCATGTTTAAGGATATCTGAGGAGAGGGGCGGGGCTTGGACTCGTTGATTGAATTTCACTACGGCAACTCTTGTATTTGAGTTAAATAAATATCTGTTTAGCTGGTTGCTATAGCTTGGCAAAAACATAAGGCAGATTGCATTGTTATAAGGGCATGGAAAAAATGAACAGATTGTCGAAAGCCAGCAGCCCGTATCTACGTCAACACGCAGGGAATCCTGTCGATTGGTACGAATGGGGGAATGATCCGTTGTTGAAGGCGCAAAACGAGAACAAGCCCTTGATTATAAGTATTGGGTACGCTGCATGCCATTGGTGCCACGTCATGGCGCACGAATCGTTTTCGGATTCGGACATTGCAGATTACATGAACCGGAATTTTGTCTGTATCAAGATTGACAGGGAGGAACGTCCGGATATCGACCAGATCTACATGGAAGCCGCCCACTTGCTTGGCGGACAAAGTGGTTGGCCTTTGAATGCCTTTGCAACGCCGGAGGGAAAGCCTTTTTTTGTCGGCACTTATTTCCCGCCCGAACAATGGATGGATGCCCTGAACCAAATTAGCCGGGTTTATAACGATGACCCGTCGGTGATAGAAGAAGTGGCCGAAAGCCTGATGGAAGGACTGAACACAAATCCGTTTACAAATAGCCGGGAGGCTAGCGGATTGTCGCGTAATGATTACGACACGTCCTACCAGCATCATGTCGAATCGATTGATTTTAAGGATGGTGGGTACAGTGGCACTCCCAAATTTGTATTGCCGGCCAGCCTCGATTTTTTCCTGCAATACCATGTCCTTACAGGCGAGCAGAAATCGCTGGATGCCCCGCTCCAGGCACTCGATGCCATAGCCAAAGGTGGAATTCACGACCAAGTTGGCGGTGGTTTTGCCCGCTATTCCACCGACCGGTTCTGGAAAGTGCCGCATTTTGAGAAAATGTTGTACGATAATGCGCAGATAACCAGCTTGTATGCACATGCCTACCAGTTGGTAAACAAGAAATTGTATGCCGAAATAATTGATGAGTGCATTGCGTTTGCCGAAAGAGAATTGCGTGACGAATCGGGTGGGTTCTATGCTTCAATCGATGCCGACAGCGAGGAGGAAGAGGGGAAGTTTTATGTCTGGACACAAGCCGAAATTGAAGAAGCAGTGGATCCGGAATATGCAGCCCATATCCTCCGATATTACCAGGTAACGCCCGAAGGGAATTGGGAACGGGGCAAAAATATCCTACATACCGAGCTGACAAAAGAAAAATACGCTTCCAGGAACGGGCTTTCGGAGGAAGAATTTGAAATAATGCTGGAGCGTTCAAAAATATTGTTGCTGGACAAACGCAACGAACGCATCAGGCCGACTACGGATGACAAGATCCTGACTTCGTGGAATGCGCTGATGATTTCGGCTTATGTGGATGCTTACAAGGCGCTGGGCAAGGACCGGTATTTGAACGGGGCTATGCGGACTGCCCGGTTTGTTGTGGAAAACATGATGCGCGAAGATGGTTTCCTGAACCGCGTGTACAAGGATGGGAAAGTGACCATCGATGGTTTCCTGGAAGATTATGCCACGCTGGCCGAAGCATTCATTGGCTTGTACGAGGTTACCTTCGACCGCTATTGGTTGATGCAGGGCCATTTGTTGATGCAATACGTGTTGGTTCATTTTGCCGATAGCGACAGCAATTTGTTTTTCTATACTTCCGACGAGTCGGAAAACCTGATTGCCCGGAAACATGAAATTACAGATAATGTGATTCCTTCCTCCAATTCGGTGTTGGCACATGCCTTTTACAAGATGGGAATTTTGTTCGATGATGCAACTTATTCGGAGTTGGCCGAAAAAATGGTTGTTGCCGTGCGCGACCAGGTGAAGCAATACGGGTCGTATTTTGCAAATTGGGCAGCCTTGTTGGGGAAACTGACGTACCCGGTGGTGGAAATAGCCATTGTAGGGGAAAACGCATTGCCATTAGCGCTCGAGATACAGAAAAGCTATTGGCCGAACGAAATTTTTTCGGGCGGAATGGACGAAAACCTGCCTTTGCTCGAACACAAAATGAAGTTTGGCAAAACCCTGGTGTATGTTTGCAAGGATAAAGCCTGCAACCTGCCTGTGGAAACGGCAGAAGAAGCAATTGCGATGATGAAGGCTTGAGCGGCAAGCTTTTCCATATATGAAAGTCCGGTAGTTGGCAAAACCAATTTTTACCGGACTTTTTTGTTTGTATGCGGCCGACTCGTTAGAATATTATTTGTTCCCTTTCTGGCGTGGTGGTTTGGCTTGTCTCGAAGGTTTGGCCGAACCGGCAGCGGGCGATTTTTCGGGTTTTGGATTTTTTTGATCGGGCTTTTTTATCTTCTCTTCCTCTTTCCCCTCGTTGTCATTGTTGCTTCCACCCTGTTTCGGCCGGTTTTGTGTTTTAAAAACCAGGAACAAGTCTTCTTTCTTCTTGGGGCGCTGTTCTTCGAGCCAGAAGAAATTTTTCAGGAGTAAATCCGCTCCCGATAACTGTGTAAGCGGGTACATGGTGCCTGTGGATGCCGAAGTCATCACTATCCGGTCAACTTTCTTGTCTTTCAGGTACATCACCACAAAGCTGCTTTGGGTTTTGTTTATCCCGGTCAAGGTCGAATCCTGCTCATCCCTGGGGTAGTAAATCGTTTCGGCATTTCCATTCACATTCACTTTTTTCAACTGGCCGCTGTCCACGTAAGCTACGATTTCTTTTCCCGAAAGCTGGTTGAAGTATAGCGAGTCTTCACGCTGGATGGCCATGGCGGCATCGCGTATATGGATTCTTTCAACTTTGCTGTTCTTGGTGAATGCCTGTATAAAGTTGCCCGAAAGCTGGTTTTTCTCCGACCATAGTACCGGCTGGCCGTGCATGTTGATAATGGAATCGCGCGACGAGTAGGCCAGCGAGTCGCAAAGCCCCTGGACATCGGTCCGGTAGAAGCGGACATGGTAGAATCCCCGCACCACATCGTAAACCGAATCTTTGGAAGTGAAAAGCGTGTCGGCATGAATGTACATGGTGTCTTTGGTCGACCAGTCTTCCAGCAGGGCGGAATCGGTGGCCATCCCTTTCTTGCTGCCATCGTTGTAATGCACGTAATTCCCGTACAGGGTGGATTTTTGGATTGAATCGACCAGGACCACTTTCGAGAATCCTTCGCCGTATTTTTTCTTTTTGTCGTAGAAAACGGTATCGCCTGTCAGTGTTTTGCCGTCCTTGTGTTTCACCAGCGAGCGGTTGAGCAGCATCGATTGTTCCGAAGCCGTGTTGTACCATCCCTTGTTGCTGTAGATATCGGTTTCCTTGTTGTATAAGATATGTGTAGGCCCGACCAGGTTGGCCACGTTGGTCTTGGTGTTGTATTTCAGCGTATCCGAATCGAAGGTGAAATCCTTGTTTACCAGATGCACATCTTTTTTGAACAGGGCTTCGTTGGTCGAAGGGGAATATTGCCCCCAAATGGAGGTCAGCGTGTTCAGTTCGTCTTTGATTTTGCCACCGGTGTAGTAATATGCCAGGTTGTCGAGCCGGCTGTAGTTCAGGCTGTCGGTGGTCAGGATGGTCTTCCGGTTCAGCATGCGCACGTTGTGCCGGAGGCGGGCCAGCTTCATGTTCCCATCGTAATACAAAATGTCGCCGAAAACAAACAGGGTGTCGCCTTGCACAATCCTGACATGCCCGTAGGCGTTCAGCGAGTTGGCCTTTTCAAAAAAATAGGCGCTATCGCAATACAGCAAGGCATTATCGTGCCTGAACCTGACATCGCCCTTCAGTACCTGCACATCGGGGTTCATCATTTTATCGAACGAGAGCGTTTCCGAATTTTCGAGGTAAACCAGTGTGGCCTTTTTTTGTAACGGGTTGACGGTTGGCGCCACGGGTTGAAAAGCGGGCATTTGCTTTTTAGGTTTTTTTTTGCCCTTTGGGGTTTTGCCAACCGGTTTTGGTGATGCCATATTCTGGAGAACCTCCTTTTTCAATTGCTTTGGCTGGTACTGGGCATATGTCCAACCGGCACACAAGCACAGCACACCGCATAGTGCGATGTGCCAAAAATTCCACCGTTTCCTGGAAGTAACCGGTTTGTGTAAATATTCTGAGAACATTTTTAGTGTTAAATCTTTATTTCTTTATCCAGCCCGGGTATTGGAATTTGCAGTTTTGCCAGGCCGGGTCAATGCTGATATATGTTTCCTTTTGTTTCTTGGCAATCCAGTTGTTCAGGAATTCCTGTTTCTTTTTGCCTTCGTAGAAAGTTTTGAGCATTTGGTAGTCATCGCTGAGGTTGGCCGTGTGGATGTCAACTTTCGATTTCAGTTTCACAACCGCAATAACATCTTTGCCCGTTGCTTTGTTCATCATCATGAATGGTTTCGAAATTTCCCCCACATTCATGTTGTAAGCCACTTTTGCAACTTCGGGTGGCAGGTTCTGGTATTCGAACTTCGATGAGTTTTTTTCTTCGTTCAGCATCAACCCGGCATTCATGGCCGTGTTCTTGTCCTGCGAAAAATTCATGACAGCCTGTTCGAAAGTCATTTTATTCGTGCGTATAAGGTTCGAAATCGAATCGAGCGAGTGGATGGCACGCTCTTTGGCTTCCAACGAAACATGCGGTTTCAGGAGGATGTGGCGGCAATTCACGCGGTCTCCACGTTTTTCGATTAGCTGGATTATGTGGAACCCGAACTCTGTTTGGACAATGCGCGAAACCTTCTTGGGGTCGGTGAGGTTGAAGGCCACGGCGGCAAATTCGGGAACGAGCTGTCCACGGCCCATGTAACCCAGTTCACCACCGCGTTTGGCGCTTTCAGTATCTTCGGAATAAAGCCGGGCCAGCACCGAAAAATCGGATGTCCCCTTGTTGATCCGTTCGGTGAAATCGCGCAGCTTTTCCTTGATCCGGTTGGTTTCCTCGATAGGTACGGGCGGCTCGAAGCTCACAATCTGCAATTCTACTTCGGCCGGCACGGTAGGGATACTGTCGGCCGGCAGTTGGTTGAAAAACCGGCGGACTTCGGCTGGTGTCGATTTCAGGTCGCCTACCAGTTTCTGTTGCATTTGTTGGATTATTTGTTGGTTGCGAACCATGTCCCTGAGTTCCTCGCGCAACGCCGATGTGCTTTTCTTGAAGTACTCCTCCACTTTCTCCTTTGAACCGATTTGCGAAACGAAATAATTGAGCCGGGCTTCGACTTGGGTCATTACCGAATTTTCGTTAGGGACAATGCTGTCGAGTTCGGCCTGGTGCAGGAAAAGTTTCTGGATGGCAATCTGTTCCGGGATCACGCAGTAAGGGTCGCCTTCAATGGGGGTGCCTTCGTATTGGGCACGGAGGCGTTGCTCTTCCACTTCGGAACGCAGGATGGATTCGTCGCCTACCACCCAGATTACTTCGTCGACGATATTGCTTTGTGCCAATATTTTAACTGGTATAATGCTTGAGAGTAGAAGCAGGGAAATGATTGTTTTTTTCATATGGAACGATAAAAAATGAAGGGAATAAATTGCAGGACGTGTGATTTTAACGCCGTAAAATGGTTGCAAATTTACATATTATTTATGACTGGTAAAAGTGTGGCAACTCAAAAATGCTTTAATTGGCTTGATTTTGAAGTATTTTGTAGGTTTGGCGCTTTTTACGCCTGGGAATTGATTAAAATTAATAGTTGTGGAGGCCGGCAATTATTATCCGGGGAAACTTTCCCGGAATGGGGAAACTGGATTTGACCTACACAGATTTTCAGTTCTTACCTCCCAATCCGCTCCATTCAGGACTATTCTCCGTTTCCCGGGTGAAACGAGTCTACCCGGCACAGGCAATAAATATTAAAATCTCCCGGGCTACTTTCTTTGGGTGGCATGCAGCTCGAAAATCCGCTCGCTCCCCCGAACAATGCCTTGGAAAGCTTTGTTATAATCTTGATTATAAGCGAAATAAACATTAATTAATCTAAAAACACAGAGCCTCCGAATATGAAAAGAATATTACTATTATCCGTAATGCTGGTTTGCCTGGAATGCTTCCCGCAATCTTACTCCCAACTGGCAGTGAACAGCTATTTCAAGAATATTTTATGGGACCAGTATTTCAACGATTTTATCTTGAAATCCACGGTCGATTACTTGCAGGCGCCTTGGGGGAATGTTTTTCCCAAAGCAGCTTATATCGATAACGATATTTTTATCCTGAACGGCTTGGCCAATGCCAAGATGTTCACGCAGAACGAAATCATGGGAAAAGAACTTTCCTACATGGTAGGTACCTCGTTCTTCAATTACATCCCGGCCGATTCTGTGTTGACGGTGAAGGCATTT
Organism: Paludibacter sp.; assembly: GCA_035299105.1. Classification (GTDB taxonomy): domain Bacteria; phylum Bacteroidota; class Bacteroidia; order Bacteroidales; family Paludibacteraceae; genus Paludibacter. The sequence continues at coordinate 19,451 of DATGXD010000153.1, forward strand.
TATAAAAACAGGATATTGTACACCCTCGATTTGAGCCGGAAAGACAGGGCTTCGACCATCAAATTCGTGCTGCCCGACAACAAATCGAACCTGCTCCTGTCGTTCGACCAGTGGGGAAACCTGGTCTCGTCAGTGAAAAACAACAACGGCAAGGTTGTCCAAACTTCCACCGAGAAACAATCCAACACCCTGTCCGTTGCCTCAACTATGGATGTTGACAAAAACTATGTACTGGTCGAAGAAAGCCATTTCGACAAAGGCTTGTTGAAGTCAAGGAAAATGTTCAGGGAAAATGAAAAAAACCGGAAACGGAAATTCCAAGCGGCGTTTGCCTATTTGTACCAAGGGGCGGATATTTCAAAAATCCAGACCTTGAACAAAAAAAACAAACCCGTCTCGGAACTCGATTTTATCAGGATCAACGACACATTGTATTCCATAAGGAACTTGGCAAGAAAGGGGGAACCCTACATGGTGTTCTACGAATATGCCGGCGATAAGGTTACTAAAAAAAGCATAAACAATTCGTTGTATTATGTCGAAATTGAATACACCTATGCCAACAACAAGGTTGCCGGCATGACCTATCATGATTTTATCGAAGAAAAGGCGGCGAAATATGAGTTTGGATACAATATCACCGGCGATTTGGTTTCTGTGGTGTTCAAGGACTTGAATTACCTTTCGGAGTTTGTGTTCAAACGGCAAGTCATGTTTGCCTACGACGATAAGCGCAATATCAAGTCGCTGAAGGTTGTCGACAAGAACGGCGTGATAGAAGATGAGGTGGCTTTTGAATCGGACTTTAAATAAAGGCAGGCCAGGTTGGCCGGATGGCGGGAATCCCGCCATTTTTTATTGTGCCAATGGTGTTTGTTCCAAAAACGGGTTTCTTTGAATGCGCGCTTCAGCACTGTAGCCGCTATTCTCAGGCTTTTCGATGGCGGTTTGTGCCGGAATTGAAATAAATTAATCCAAAATCAAAAATAATGTCTTGAAAATTTGGCTCGTACCTACATGTTTTTGTTATTTTGCACCCGGTTTGAATTAAAAATACTTAACTGATAGAGTTATGCCAAAAAATCTTGTCATCGTAGAGTCGCCTGCCAAAGCAAAAACGATTGAAAAATTTCTCGGGAACGATTTCCAGGTAATGTCCAGTTTCGGGCATATACGCGACCTTGCCGAAAAAGGGATTGGAATCGATTTCGAGAATAATTACCAACCGCAGTATGTGGTGTCTACCGACAAGAAAAAGACTGTGACCGAGTTGAAGAAAGCCAGCAAGGATGCCGAAATAATCTGGCTCGCCTCCGATGAAGACCGCGAGGGGGAAGCCATTGCCTGGCACTTGTACGAGGAACTCAAACTGAAGAAAAACAATACCCGGCGGATTGTTTTCCACGAAATCACCAAGGATGCCATCCTGCATGCCATCGAAAATCCGCGCGACATAGACATTAACCTGGTTGATGCCCAGCAAGCCCGACGGGTGCTCGACCGGATTGTGGGTTTCGAACTTTCGCCAGTGCTCTGGCGGAAAGTCCGCCCATCGCTTTCGGCCGGGCGTGTCCAATCCGTTGCGGTGCGGCTCATTGTGGAACGCGAGCGCGAAATCAACCAGTTCGTCCCCGAAACCAGCTACCGGGTGAACGGTGTTTTCACCGGCTTGGATGCTTCGGGTAAACCCGTTGAGCTTAAAGCCGAACTGCAACAGCGTTTCCCGAACAAGGAAGAGGCAATGGCATTCCTTGAACTTTGCAAAAATGCAGAATTCACCGTTGATAATATCGTGAAAAAACCTGCCCGGAAATCGCCTGCGCCGCCTTTTACCACCTCGACACTACAGCAGGAAGCGGCACGCAAACTAGGCTTTTCGGTGGCACAAACCATGCAGGTAGCCCAACGCTTGTACGAAGCCGGGAAAATCACCTACATGCGTACCGACTCGGTGAACTTATCCGAACTGGCACTGGGGGCATCGAAAGAGGAAATCATCAGCATGGCCGGACAGAAATACGTCCACACACGGCAGTTCGCCACCAAATCCAAAGGTGCGCAGGAAGCCCACGAAGCTATCCGCCCAACTTACATGAATGCCCATGTGGTGGAAGGTACAGCCCAGGAAAAGCGCTTGTATGACTTGATTTGGAAACGGACAATTGCTTCGCAGATGGCCGATGCCGAACTCGAAAAAACATCCATTTATATCCGCGTTTCAGGGAACAACCTCCAGTTTGTGGCTACGGGCGAAGTCGTGGTGTTCGACGGGTTCTTGAAAGTTTACCTCGAATCGACCGACGAAGAAACCGATACCGAAACAGAATCGCTGTTGCCGGCTTTGGTGAAGGGCGGAAAACTTGACCCCGACGAAATCCTGGCCCAGGAACGTTTCTCGCAAAAACCGCCACGCTACGGCGAAGCAAGCCTGGTGCGGAAACTCGAAGAACTGGGAATCGGCCGTCCTTCGACCTATGCACCCACCATTTCGACCATACAAAACCGCTTGTATGTTGAAAAAGGAGACCGCCAGGCCGAGAAACGAAAATACACCCTGCTTAAACTGAAAGCCGGGAAAATATCGGATAAAATCAAGGAAGAAAATACAGGGGCGGAAAAATCAAAGTTGTTCCCAACGGACATAGGCACCGTGGTGAATGACTTCTTGACCGAAAACTTTCCCGACATCCTGAACTATAACTTCACAGCCGATGTTGAAAAAGAATTCGATAATATTGCGGAAGGCGAAATAAAATGGACCGATTCCATTGACAAGTTTTACAAAACCTTCCATCCGGTGGTCGAAGACACGATGAAGAATTCGGAACGCCAGGTGGGCGAACGGATTTTGGGCACCGACCCTGTGAGCGGACGCCAGCTCTCGGTGAAGCTTGGCAAATACGGGCCGCTGGCTCAAATAGGTACTGCCGAGGAAGAGGAAAAACCTGTGTTTGCCTCCTTGCGCAAGGAGCAATCCATCGAGAGCATAACGTTGGAAGAGGCTTTGGAACTGTTCAAGTTGCCACGCAAACTGGGCGAGTACGAGGGGAAGGAAATGACTGTTGCCATTGGCCGTTTCGGGCCTTACATCAGGCACGATGGGGCATTTTATTCGCTTCCCAAAACCGACGACCCCATGGAGGTTTCGACCGGCCGGGCCATCGAAATTATCGAAGAAAAACGCGAGGCCGAAAAAAACAGGATTATCAAGATTTTGGGTTCGAGCGATGAAATCCAGGTTCTGAACGGAAGGTTCGGCCCTTACTTCACCTGCGACAAGGTCAATTATAAAATACCGAAGGGTACCGACCCTACTTCGCTCACCGAAGAAAAGTGCCGCGAACTGATGGCCGCACAACCCGATGCGGGTTCGAAAAGGAAGCCTTTTGCAAAGAAAAGTGCTGCAAAACCGGCAGCCAGGACCAAATCGAAAGCAAA
>DATGXD010000154.1:0-9372 GCA_035299105.1 Paludibacter sp.
TATTGGCTGAAAGTGATGGTAGGTAACGAAACTTCGACATACAAAGTTGTATTTCAATAATATATAAATCAAGGCCGGCTTGTTCTTCGGAGCAAACCGGTAAAAAACACAACGTGGATATGCTCCGTATAGGGCAAAAGCCGGATTTGTGGTTGAAGTCCAAGTACCTGATTGCCGACAGGTTTGTTTTCTCGAAATTGAAGCGCGTGCTGGGTATCGAAAATGCCAACATGCTTCCCACGGCGGGAGCCAAGCTTTCTGACAATATCGCGTTGTTCTTCCGCAGCATAGGTGTGCCAATTGTGTATGGGTACGGGCTTACGGAAAGCACGGCAACGGTAAGCTGCTTCGATTATGCGGGTTATGAAATCGGTACGGTAGGTTCGGTTATCGATGGCGTGGAGGTGAAGATTGGAGAGGATAACGAAATCCTGCTCAAGGGGAAAACGATATTCCCCGGTTATTACAACAACCCGGAAGCAACCAAGGCGGCATTTACCGAAGATGGCTGGTTTAAAACGGGGGATGCCGGCTACCTGAAAGATGGCAACCAGCTTGTGATGACGGAACGAATCAAGGATTTGTTCAAAACTTCGAACGGGAAATACATTGCACCCCAGGAAATTGAAACCCGCCTCGGCATGGATAAGTTCATAGAAAATGTGGCTGTCATCGGCGATGAACGAAATTTTGTGACCGCGATTATTGCACCCTCGATACCGGCGTTGGAAGAGTACGCCTCGAAAAATAATTTGCAATACGAAACAATCGACGATTTGCTGAAGCTGCCATCAGTTAAGGAATTGATTCACGCCCGGATTCGCGAACTCCAAAAGGGTATGGCCGAATACGAAATGATTAAGAAGTTTGCGTTGGTTCGGAAAAACTTCAAGATTGAAACAGGGGAATTGACCAACACGCTGAAAATACGCCGCGCCTTTATCATGCAAAAATACAAGATGCAGATTGATGAGATGTATCAAAATTGATTTTAATTTGCATTTAATAGGTTATTCTCGTAAAAATATATGTTTTAGAACATATTTTTGTATATTTGCACCGATTATCGTTCCAAAATACAAACTTATAACGGGAAATTAGTATGTTGTCAGAAAAAATTGGAACTAATGCCGGCCTCGTATGGGCGGCATTGGAAAACAAAGAATTGAGTGTGAAAGTTGTGAAAAAAGCAACCAAACTCACAGAAAAAGACCTGAACCTGGCTTTGGGATGGCTGGCCCGCGAAGGGAAAGTGAAATTCGCCGAATCAGAAGGCGAAATGCTCGTAAGCCTAAAGTAATCGGATGCCGAGACTAACAAAACCTGCCCCTGCAAATGTCTTTTGCAGGGGCAGGTTTTGTTTTAAATGACCAAAATTTGCTGAAATGCAAAAAAATAGTAATTTTGGCATCATGGAAAACGAGGAAAAACGACTCACGATCCGCGATTGGGCCGAAGATGACCGTCCCCGCGAGAAAATGCTGCACAAAGGCATCCATAGCCTTTCGGATGCGGAATTGCTGGCTATCCTGATAGGATCCGGGAACCGGGACGAATCGGCCGTGGAACTCTCGCGCCGCATCCTCCGCGAATGCCACGACAATATCAACGAACTGGCGCAGCTTTCCATTAACGAGTTGTGCAAGCGTTTCAAAGGCATTGGCGAGGCAAAAGCCATCACCATCCAGGCCGCATTGGAAATAGGCAAGCGCCGGAAAACCTCCGAAATGCTTGAGCGGAAGAAAATTTCGTGCAGTACCGACCTGTTCAACCTTTTCGAACCGCAACTGGTAGATTTGGCTCACGAAGAATTCTGGGCCGGATTCCTCAACGGCGCCCACAAGGTATTGGAAATCAAACGGCTCACCCAGGGCGGAAGCCGCCAGACTGTGGTGGATGTGCCGATGCTGCTGAAAATGGCACTCGAAAAGTCGGCCCAAGCAGTGGTGGTGGCGCACAACCATCCTTCGGGGCAAAACCGCCCGAGCCGCGAGGACGAAGATATTACCAGGCACATCAAGGCCGGATGCACAGCCATTGGCATCAATTTCCTCGACCATATCATTATTGCCCGGGGAACTTATTACAGCTTTGCTGATAAAGAAAATTTATAACAATTCATATTGACTTTTCCAGCGTTTGGACTTTGGAAAGGTTTTACAAACTAACAAGATGAAGTTACTTGAAGTCGAAAACGTCGTTAAGCAATATTCCGGCCACCGGGCGCTCGATGGAGTGAGCCTCGATGTGGCGGAAAATACTGTGTACGGGTTGCTCGGGCCAAACGGCGCCGGGAAAACCACGCTGATACGAATTGTCAATTGCATTACAGCCCCCGACAGTGGCGAAGTACGCCTCAACGGGAAGCGAATGACACCCGCCGATGTACAGCATATCGGTTACCTTCCCGAAGAACGCGGGTTGTATAAAAAAATGAAAGTGGGCGAACAGGCCTTGTACCTGGCGCAACTGAAAGGCATGTCGCGCAACGATGCCCTGAAAGCATTGAAACACTGGTTCGGAAAATTCGAAATCCAGGACTGGTGGAACAAGAAAGTGGAAGAACTTTCGAAAGGGATGGCGCAGAAAATCCAGTTCATCACCACCATTCTCCACGAACCCAAGCTCCTGATTTTCGATGAGCCTTTCAGTGGGTTCGACCCTGTGAATGCCGACTTGCTGAAACGCGAGATCCTGGATCTGAGGGACAAAGGTGCCACCATCATATTCTCGACCCACAACATGGAAACCGTGGAAGACTTGTGCGAAAACATTTCGCTGTTCGATAAATCGAAAATCGTATTGCAGGGGAATGTCCGCGAAATCCGTTCGTCGTTTGCCTCCAATACTTACCAGGTTACCACCCAGGCCCCAATTACGGGAACACCCGAAATGGAACTGGTTTCGCAGTCGCAGGCTGGCCAGGTCTTCGAAAGCCTCGTGAAGAAACAGGTTGCCGGAAGCAATAACTCGATATTGAACACGCTCATGCAACAAACCGAAGTGCTTTCGTTCCAGGAAGTATTGCCCAGTATGAACGATATTTTTATTGAAACAGTTACTAGAAGCCGTTAATCCATCCCGAGGTAAGTGTTTTGGGGTCAAAATAAAAACAGATATGTCAAAGATTTTATTGATTATTAGAAGGGAATACACCACCCGCGTGATGAAGAAGTCATTCATCGTGCTCACATTCCTCACACCATTGATTTTTGCGGGTATGATTACCATTCCGCTGTGGCTGTCGGGGATTAAGGATACAAAACAAAAGCATATCGTGGTAGTCGACCGCACCAACAGCTACCGGCAGGTGTTGAAGAGCAACGAATCGTATGTGTTCGATTTTGTGGACAAGCCAGTGGAGGATATAAAGAAAGAAAGCGCGGGCAAGGACGAGAACCAGTTCACCGCCTTGTTGCTTATTTCGGGCAACCTGGCCACAAATCCGAAAGCTGCAACCATTTATTCCGAAAAGCAAGTGAACCTGGAATTGAAATCGTATGTCGAAGGCCAGTTGAACAGTTACGTGGAGCAACAAAAACTGTCGTCCTACAATATCCCGAACCTGAAGGAAATGGTCGAGGAGTCGCGTACCAATCTTGATATCCCCACCATCAAGTGGGGGGAAGGCGGGCAGGAAAAAGAAGGGTCGGCCGAATTGGCGCTGGCTATCGGTATGATTACAGCCGTGGTGATCTACATGTTCATTGTGATTTACGGAGCCCAGGTGATGAGTGGCGTGGTGCAGGAAAAAACAAGCCGCATTGTGGAAGTGATTATCTCGTCGGTGAAGCCCTTTGAACTGATGATGGGTAAAATCATCGGTATTGCCATGGTCGGGCTTACCCAGTTCTTGATGTGGGTGTTGCTCACCGGTGTTATTTCAGCAATAGCCGGGCAATTTATCGGTGGTGGCGTGGATATGCAAGCCTTGCAGCAAAGTGGTCAAATGGGTATGCACCCGGCCATGGGTACTCAAAACCCCGGCGAGTTGCAACAGGTGTTTTCAATGCTCAGCGGTATTGACTTCTTGCAGATTATCGTTTTGTTTGTCGCTTATTTCCTGGGAGGGTACCTCCTTTACGCATCGCTTTTCGCGGCGGTTGGCTCGGCTGTGGACAGCGAAACCGATACCCAGCAATTTTCCCTCCCGCTTACATTGCCGATTGTTTTTGCCATTTATGCCGCCATCTACAGCGCTCAAAACCCCGATGGGCCGCTGGCATTCTGGTGTTCGCTCATACCGTTCACTTCGCCGGTTGTGATGATGGTGCGCCTGCCATTTGATGTCCCAGCCTGGCAAATCATGCTTTCGCTGGCTATTCTGGCATTGTCGTTTATTGGAACAACCTGGATGGCCGGGAAAATATACCGTACCGGCATCCTGATGTACGGCAAAAAAGTAAGTTGGAAAGAAATGTGGAAGTGGCTGAGGTATTAGCCAATTTACGATTTATCGTTTGCTGATTTTTCGTTCCTTCATTTATGGGGTCACAACTCTTAAGGTCGTGATTCCATTTTTTTGTTTTTCCAGAGTTAAATCATTTGTCCCAAGGTAAATAATATCGTCTGAATGCATTCATTCTGAAAGAGGTACCTTATATTTGCAGGATTAAATAACCTGTATTGCCCAGGTCCAACATGCAACGTTTGGAGTGCTTGTTGCATCTGTAGTATTGAATTCGGTATCTGGACTTTGCTATTTGTTCTGATAAAGCTAAAAGTTTTATTAAAAAATCAGTATTATGGAAAAACTCTACTTCAAAACCCTGGTGCTGCTATTTTCCGGCATCTTCTGTTTTATGGCCGCTTTCCCGCAAAGCTCCGCCACCACGCAATACGCCGAGGTTTACCCAACCAGCCCGGCTATAACCGACAGCGTTGTTGTGGCTTTTGTCTATGTCTCAGGTGATGGTTGCCCCGATTACTTCCTGGCGCAGGATTCCGTTGTTGGAAATAAAGTGTATGTTTCCAAAAAGGTTGTTCCACGCGGCGGGGGAATGGTGTGCATCCAAGTAGTCACTAAGTTCCGTTCAACCCTTAACCTCGGGACTTTTTCGCAGAACACCGACATTTATTTCGATGGAACTTACCTGAAAACAATCTACCCGGCTTGTGTCATGGACCGCGCCGGTGTGGTTGTTGAGCTTACAGCCACGTCATCTATTGTCAAGGAGAATTCCACGGCAGAGTTTTTTGAAATACATGACACATTACTGCCGGTTGGCACGCTTGTCCAATTTAAAGGGACTAAAATACAGTGTTTTGCAGCTCCATGCTACAATATCGTGGATTGTTACGCAGTGGTTGAAACGCCTGCTTGCAAATTAGACAAGGATGGAATTGTAGTGGAAGGCATGGAGGATTGTAGCGGAAAACTGCTTATCGAAGATACACGGGTAATGACCATATTTCCACAACGTTACGTTATCGGCGTTCCGGATTCGGGGCTGAAAGCAGGCGACCGGGTGAGGTTCAGCGGTTACAAAACGCCGGTTGACTCCAGCACAGTCAAATTGTGTTACACGGTGGGGGTTGCTACCTGTTACGAAAAGATCGATACCGTTAACTGTGTGCCCAATAAAAAAGGGGTAGCCATGGATTGTGGTGGCCAACTGTTTGTCCTCGAATACTCGCCCATCAGTTCTGCGCGCCAGTTGTACTATATTAAAAATGCTTTGCCGGGTTTGAAGGCCGGCGACAAAGTTGCTTTTGGCGGTTATTATATTAAGCCGGTATTGCTAGAACCATATAGTTGTCAGGCTGTTGGTGTTGCCACATGTTATGAGGTGATTAATGATAGCAACTGCGTGTTGGATAAAGTCGGCGAAGTAATACAGGGCATTGATGGCTGCACCGGTCAGTTGCTGGTAAGGGAAATTTCAACGGAGGCCACATATCCGCGACTTTACAAGCTTGAGGACGTGTCGGACCTGAAAGCTGGCGACAGGGTGCAATTTGGAAGTGCCGAAATCAGCAATGATTCGATAGTGACGCTATGCCCGGTTGCCGGGAAGGTTGTTTGTTTTTCCAAAATAAGCGCCCCTGCAACCTATTCGTTGTCGGGAAAGGCTATGGCTGGAAGCGAGGTGATGAAATCGGGTGCCGCCATTTTGTTTAATAAGAATTACCGGAAAGCCCTGGCTTCGTTTACCATTACCGATGGCTCGTTTACATTTACCGGTTTGCCGCAGGCCGAGTATACCGTGTACATCATACCCGATATCACACAATGCAAGGGTTATTTACCCACCTTCTACATCAATAAGGTTTCTTTCCGAAACTCAGATTACCTGACATTGAATGACAATATCCAATACCTGACGATAGAGTTGAGGAGTTACCGGACACCGGTAGGAACTGGTAAAATCCATGGAAACATATTTTACGAGAACCTTGCCCTGAAAGATACGGTAATGGTAGAAAACGGGTTGATGAAAACCGGTGCGTCGGTTGCCCCGAATTTTGCCATCAATATTCCGGTCTTGCTGCTGAATGCGGCCAACGAAGCCGTGGCCTGGACCCTGACAGATGTTTATGGTAATTACACATTCGAAAACATAGCATTCGACACTTACAGGGTTGTTTCCGAAACAGGTGTTGCGGTGGGCGAACTTTCCGTCAGCCTGAATTCCATTAACCCAACGGCCTATGCCGACCTGATGTTGAAAAGTGCCACGGAATCCACCGGAATTTCAAACCCCGCAATCAATGTCCTGAATGTTTATCCAAACCCGGTTTCAGCCGAATTATCAGTTGTATTGAAAGAAAGCCAGGCGATTGGGATATACAATGTGCTGGGTCAGTTGTTGTTGCAGAAAGAGCTGAATGCAGGTGTAAACATATTGGATGTGGGTGCATTGAACAAAGGCTTGCTGCTGTTGAAAGCCGGAAATGAAACTATCCGAATTGTCAAGAAATAATTTCCCATGATGTAGGGCAAGGGCATGGCTTGGTTGAAGTCGTGCCCTTGTTCTTTTTCTGCCCTTGTTGGCATTGAACGCGAAATTTCATTACTTTTGTGTCAATCAAACTATATCGCCAGCCATGACACCTCCATTTCTTCAACCCGGTAACCAAGTATGTATTGTCTCACCTTCGGGAGTTATCGATCCCGCTTACATCGATGGAGCGAAGAAGGTTCTTTCAACGTGGGGTTTTGCCGTTACCGAAGCGGAATTTGCAAGGGGAAGTTATGGACGCTACGCCGGAACCAGAGAGCAGCGGGTCGCCGACCTGCAACAGGCTTTGGACAACCCGCAGGTGAAAGCTATCCTCTGTAGCCGGGGCGGCTATGGACTTGCCAATATCATAGACAGTCTCGACTTTGGCGCTTTCGTGCGGTCGCCTAAGTGGCTCGTCGGTTTCAGCGATATTACCATCCTCCACAGTGTCATTTCCAATCTCGGAATCGCTTCCATCCATGGTGTTATGGCCAAGCATTTAACCGAATTACCCGCCACTTCCGATTCTGTTGTTTGCTTGCACCGTATTTTAACCGGTATTCTGCCCGAATATTCCGTTCCGGTACATGAACTAAACCGCCCCGGGGTTTCCGAAGGAAGACTTATCGGCGGGAATCTCTCCGTTTTAATGGGTTTGCGTGGCAGCCGCTTCGAACCTGATTACAACAACGCTATTTTGTTTATCGAAGATATAGCCGAAAAACCATACCACATTGACCGCATGATGCAGAACCTGCGTTTCAGTGGCGTGCTTGCCCGGCTTTCGGGTCTTGTGGTCGGGCAGTTCAGCGACTGCGGCGAAGACCCGCTCATGATGCAGACCATTGCCGGAATCATCTCCGAATCGGTTTCGGGCTACGGTTACCCCGTTTGTTTCAATTTCCCCGCCGGCCATGTCGATTATAATTTGCCACTTCCAATGGGTACGGATGTCAGGCTCGAAGTGGCAAATTCAGGTTCGAAATTAAAGTTTTAGTTCCAAAAAGAATCTTTAAAAAGGAAAAATTCTTTTTGACTTAATTTTTTAAAATGTATCTTTGCCAATAGTGAAAATATATTGAATCCCGTTTTATGCCTTTGCAGCCGAAGTTTACCCTCCTTATCTTTACCTGTTTTGCCTGTCTTGCTCCGAAAGCCCAGCAGTTTCCCGGAACAAAACCGGTTGCTGCAATGGCCGATACCACTTCGCATAAAACAAATTACCTGTCTCCAGCCGTTTCCATAACTGATTCAATCGTCAATTACGGGAAGCTTTTTCTAAATACGCCATACCACTATGGGGCAAGTGGAACCAATGCTTTCGATTGCTCGGGATTTACTTCTTTCGTTTACCGGAATTTCGGTTACAACCTCGAACGTTCGTCGTGCGACCAAGCCCGGCAATTTGACACCGTGCGGCGCAACGAACTGAAAGCCGGCGACCTGGTTTTTTTCTCCGGGCGCAGGAAAAGCAAAAGTGTAGGGCATGTGGGCATTGTGACCAACGCATCGGACGGCAATTTCAGTTTTATACATGCTTCGGTTCACGACGGGGTGATTATTTCCAATTCGGATGAAGAATATTACAGCAAGCGTTTTATTACTGCCAACAGGGTGATTGACGGAACCAAAACGCTTGCCTTTGCCAAGACTGGCAATGCAGCTGTCAAAGCGGACCCTACGTCCAATATGCAGTCGTTGCCCTATCCGGTGAACATCCCTGCCCGCCCATCGAGAAAGGTCATTCCTGCCGAATACCACCGCGTGAGGAGGGGCGAAACCTTGTCCGATATTGCGCAAAAGTATGGCCTGAGCGTGGCCGAACTTAAGGAAATGAACGATATAAAAGGGAATAAAATCAATGCCCGGCAGAGGCTTAAAATCAAGACTGAAGAGACCCTGTTAGTTGTCGAGCCCCTATTGGCCGGAAATGCCGATTCTGCAAAGTCTGTTGCCCCCAAGCACGGAACCGATGCCTTGCCACAACCTGTTGCCGATGCACATGTGGTAAAAAAAGGCGAGACATTTTACAGCATAGCCGCCTTGTATCATATCTCGGTGGCTGAACTCAAAAAGCTAAACAACATGCAGGGTAGTGCATTAAAGGCCGGCCAGAAATTAAAGGTCACAGCACCCGTCGAAAACCAGGCGCCGGTTGCCGCCAGCATTCAAAAACCCGGACAGAAAGCATTCCATAAGGTGTTGCATGGCGAAACCCTCACCTCTATTGCAAAGCATTACAACCTCTCGGTGGGCGATTTAAAAAGATTAAACAATTTGACGGGCGCTGAGATTCGCCCCGGGCAGGAATTGAAAGTTAATGCAATCGCCGAGGTGGCCCAAAACGAACCAGCTTCTGTGTCATCCCCCAAGAAGGAAATCGCCACAAAAACCGAAACCTATGAGGTTAAAAGCGGCGAAAGCCTTT
>DATGXD010000155.1:0-4894 GCA_035299105.1 Paludibacter sp.
ATGCACCCATGAAACTGAACACCTTGGCCTACCTGCCCTTGCGGAAGCACAGGAAAGAAGAAATTGCGCCGACATTGAAACGCGACTACCTGCGCAACGGCGTAATACAAGGCTACGTACACGACCCTGACGCTGCTTTCCTGGGTGGTGTTTCGGGGAATGCCGGCTTGTTCGGGTCGGCACACGATGTGGCATTGGTCTACCAAATGCTGCTAAATGGCGGGGAATTAAACGGGCACAGATACCTGAGCTCGGAAACCTGCCAGTTTTTCACCACTTCGGTTTCGGCAAGCGGGAGACGTGGACTTGGTTTCGACAAGCCCGTTCCCTCTAGCCCACACAGCCCTTGTTGCTCGAAAGCGCCACAATCGGTTTACGGGCACACAGGCTACACAGGCACCTGCACTTGGGTTGATCCGACCAACAAGCTGGTATACGTATTCCTGAGCAACCGCACCTACCCCGACGATGGGGTGAACAAGCTGGCAAAGACCGGCGTAAGAACGAAGATCCAGGAGGTGATTTACCAGGCAATGAAATAGATGGTCAGACCCACAAACCCACAAATGGGAGACTTGAAGTTAGTAGCATCTCCTAAAATTAGCTGCAAGCAGCAACCCATGCACAGACACGGTATTCCGCACCTCAATAACTTGAAGCAATAACGCCGAAGGCAAATAATATATCGGATTAATTAACTAAACACATTGAAAAACAATGAACTTTAAAAACAACAAACTATACATTTTATTATTTGCCGCAGCGATGGCGTTTAGTTGCAACAAACCTGCACAAAACGATAAAAATGAGAAACATAGCAGGCAGGCAAGCGAAAACAGAACAGAAAATATTTCTAAAGCTAATAAAAATACAACGGCTGAAATTTTAGCGAAGCATCAGATCCCCGTACTGTGCTACCACCGGATTACCAACGAAGTGAAAAGCGATTACGCCGTCACTCCGGAAACTTTCAACGCACACATGAAAATGCTGGCCGACAGCGGATACCACTCCATCTTACCCGACCAACTGTACGATTACCTCGTATTCAACAAGGCATTGCCCGAAAAACCGTTTTTGATTACCTTTGACGATTCAAGGGCGGAGCATATTGGCATTGCAGCTCCGGCAATGGAGAAATTCGGATTCCGCGGCACTTTTTTTATCATGACCATCACGTACAACAAGAAGAACTACATGACCACCGACCAGATAGCACAACTTGCCAAAGCCGGGCACACAATAGGCCTCCACAGCTGGGACCACACCATGGCCACCAAATACAAGGAAGATGCCGACTGGCAAAAACAAGTGGAAGCGCCGAAAAAGAAACTGGAAACAATCATTGGCCGGAATGTCGACTACTGGGCATACCCGAATGGTGTATCCAACCACGAAAGCGCTGCCAAACTGGACAAATACTTCAAACTCTCGTTCATACTTTCCACCAAGCGCGATTCGCTGCTGCCGTTGCAAACCGTTAGGCGAATTATCGTCCCCGATTATTCAGCACAAAGACTGCTTAAATCGATGCGCGAAAGCTTCAAATGATGTGCAGACAAAACACATACTCACTTAAATTAACATACATTTTTTATAACACAATGAAAATAAAGCACATAAGTTTAATTCTTTCTGCAGTTGTTCTTTTTGCATGCAACGGAAACAAGGAGGAGAAAAAAAACGAGAAAAAGCCGGTAGCGGGTCAAGAAGCAGAACAAAAAACCGTTCCCGAAATTACAAAAGTAGACACTGCTGCTTACCGGAAAAAGTTAATATCGCTTGCCAATGGTGACACTACCGGTCTTTGGCCTGTCCATCTCAATGCATATCCGAAAGATGGCGCCATTTTACCCTTCAAACGGATTGTGGCCTATTACGGAAACCTTTATTCCAAGAAAATGGGTGTTTTGGGCGAATATCCGCCGGCCGAACTGTGGAGGCGGTTGAAAGAAGAAGTCCGCGCCTGGGAGAAAATCGACCCGACTACCCCCGTACAACCCGCCATCCATTACATTGCCGTGGTGGCCCAAGGATTCCCCATGCCCGATGGGAAATACTGCAAGCGCATGCCCGAAGCACAAATCGATTCAGCCCTGGCAATAGCCAAAATGGGCAATGCCATTGTGTTCCTCGACATACAAGTCGCCCAAAGCACCCTGCAACACGAAGTCCCGTTGCTCGAAAAGTTCCTGAAAATGCCACAGGTACATTTGGGAATCGACCCGGAATTTTCGATGAAAGATGGCAGCATCCCGGGACATAAAATCGGGACTTACGATGCCGCCGACGTGAATTATTGCTCGCAATACCTGGCCGACCTGGTCCGCAAAAACAACCTGCCACCTAAAGTCCTGATTGTACACCGCTTCACCCAAGGAATGATACGCAATTACAAAAACATAGCATTGCATCCCGAAGTGCAGGTAGTAATGAACATGGATGGCTGGGGCGAACCTGTCCTGAAGAAAAGCACATACCTACTGTACATCCGCAAAGAACCCGTGCAGTTCACCGGATTCAAGTTGTTTTATAAAAACGACCTGAAAAAACCGCCCCACGCGATGATGACACCGGCCGATTTGATGAAATTGAAGCCACAACCAATCTATATTCAATACCAATAACATCGGGTGACCCCCGTTTCCCCGACCCAAAACACGGGCGCGACTTCACAAAGTCGCGCCCGTGTTTTGTTAATCCAAAGAAAATATGTATTTTCGGCAAGTCATATTCGATAGCCGGAACACAGGGTTACAAAAGCCAGGTTTATTGACTGGTTTTATCCTTCGGCTCACTGCCTGCCAGTTTTTGGCTTACCGGCATATTTCCGAAAAAACAAGAAAAAACAACAAACGCAGCACTTATGAGGAACCGTATTATCTACCTGTCTATCATCACGTTATCATTCCATTTCCAAAGCATTGCCCAAACAGGCAAGTCCATGAATTTCATAGGATTGAATCCATCTGTGACTGTCGAACCTTTTTACGAGAAGGGGGAGTTGGACGTGAATGTATTCCCACTTGTTTTTCAGAAAACCCTAACCAAGCGAGTCGACATCCGGGCTTCAACCACCGTAAATTACGGCATTAGAAACTCGGCCAACACCATCAGCCACCTGGGAGGGCAGTTGGCTTTTCCGATATTTTTACAAAGCAAGGAAAACTTGCTTGCTCCTTCGCAAAAATTTTTTGTTGCCCCCGGCATAGGGTTCACAAGAAACTTGCTGGAAAAGCACAGCAACATCGGGCTATGGATTGAACCCGGTTACAGCATGATGATAAGCGAAAACTGGTCTATTTCTTTTGGCGTGCAGCTTGGTGCAACACATTTCGATTACGACAACAACACCCAGAAATGGGGCAACCACTTTGGAGTTAAGATAATAATCGGGAAATGGTTCTGAGCCAGGCAAATATCCTGCAACCGAAAATAAGAACAACAAATTCAACACCTTTACATTATGGTCATTTCAAACACAGAAACGGTTCCCGGCAGGGAAATCATTGAATCATTGGGCATTGCAAGGGGTAATACCGTCCGAGCCCGAAACATTGGCCGGGATATTTTTGCCGGACTGAAAAACATTGTGGGCGGCGAAATTGAAGAATACACCAGCCTGCTGGCCGATGCACGGGAACAGGCCCTACAACGCATGATAGCCGATGGGCGCAAACTGGGAGCCGATGCCATTGTAAACGTGCGGTTTACCAGTTCCATGCTAATGCTGGGCACCGCCGAAATTCTGGCCTACGGCACAGCGGTCAAACTTTCAACAAAATAAGGCATGAACGGATTGGCAAAATTCATCATAGTCCTGTACGGACTGTCGTTTATCGTCCTTTTTATCCTTCTGGTTTACCTGGTAATAAAAAGAATAAAAAACAGGGGAAAGGAAGATTTCGAGAAAAGGGACAACTGAAAACATTTTCATGCATCCGCCCGTTTCGTGGCGGCGGATAACAGGACGGAACCCGCAAACATAGGCAGCACGAAATTCAACATCCACAAGCTTATGCCCGCGAGCATAATCGGCAAGTCATGCCCTGAAACAAAACCACCAACGAAAACCACCGCATACGAACCCCGTATAGCCGCCTCGGAAACTGCCCAGGATGGTGTAAACGTGACGAAAAGATAACTGGCAGGGATAGCTATTAATGCTTGCAAAGGTTCTGGTCGTACGCCAAAACAAAGCAACATGCAGTAAAACTGGAAACAAAACACCGTGTAACGGAAAAAAGTCACAACCATCACACGGATTAATCCCAACAAGGAGAATCCACTGAGGCAATCGGTGTACACCAGCATCTTCGAAGCGGGTTTCTGAATCTGCAACCATCGGCTAATACCCGGCAGCGAAAAATAAAACAAAAGGAGTAGAACCAGGCAAGACACAACCAGAACCAGGTACAAATGCCAATTGAATGAAGTTGAGCCCGATTGACATGTAAAAAAGACGATGGCTGCCGGAATTCCCGCCAGCGCCATCACGATGTTTTGCGACAAACTATTCAGCATGCTAAGTGTGAAACCTGGCCTGCGGTCGTCAACATGCAGGCTTGCCACCCGCCCCAGGAACTCACCCAACCTGTTGGGCGTGGAAAAACCAGTGGTAATTCCCGACAACACGGCTTTCACTGCATTGCCGAAGCTGATTTCAGACACCACGACCACCAGCATTTTCCATTTTAGCGCTTCGAGCATCCAGTTTACCGGCATCAGCAACAGCACAGCCACCAGCCACCAACCATTTCCGGAAGCAGCCAGAATCCCAGACAAATCGGCATAATGACCGAATGTGAAGATTTTGAAAACGAGGACCCCTTCTAACGAACGGTCCAAGAGCGCAGCCCTTGAGACCCGGTGGCAATGACGAGCCGCTCCCTCC
>DATGXD010000156.1:0-6476 GCA_035299105.1 Paludibacter sp.
ATACAAAGCAGTTTTCCAGCTTGTTGATTTCGGGGTCGATGTTCCGCGGGATAGACAAGTCGATGAAAATTCGTGTTTTGCCTTTCAGGTGTTCTTCCATCATGCTGATTTCGTGTCGGCAGATAATGTAGTTTGGGGCGCTGGTAGAGGCGATGATAACATCGTTTCCGATGATGGCCGCAAAGCGTTCGGAGTATTCGATGGTTTTTGCCTGGAGCTTTTCCGCGATGTGTGCTGCTCCCGAGCGGTTTGCAAACGTGATATTGCATGTACCGAATTGTTCTTGCAGGTACGAGGATGTCAGGTTCGACATCTTGCCGGCTCCAAGCATCAGTATGTTGAGCTTGTCTTTTTTATCTTCGAAGATTTGTTTGATAACATCCACAGCCAGTGTGGCTACCGAAACCGAGCCATCGCCGATTTTTGTTTCCGAACGCACTTTTTTGCCTATCTGGATGGCCGTTTGGAATACCTTGTTCAGCAAGCCGTTGGTGGAATTGTTGTTTTGGGACAAAAAATAGGCATCGCGCACCTGCCCTTGGATCTGGTATTCGCCAAGCACCATCGAGTCGAGGCTCGAAGTTACTTTAAACAGGTGGATGACGGCTTCCTGGCAGTTTTTCTGGTAAATGACCGGCTTTAAACTTTCCGGGTCAATGTGATGGAACTGGCTTATGAACTCGATTACGGTTTTTCCGGCATCTTCCACATTTTGTGCCGAATTGTATATTTCAACGCGGTTGCAGGTTGAAAGAATGACACTACCTTCGAGGGACTTATATTGGTTGAGCCGGTTTAAAGCTTCGGGAATCATGTCCATCGCAAAGTGGAGTTTTTCCCTGATGCTTACATCGGCTGTTCTAAAGTTAATACCTGTGACTAATAAGTGCATTTTATGGAATGGAAATAATATGTAAAGTAAGTTTTTTTTTTGCAGACCGCCAATATATTTCCAGTATTTTGTGTTAATGGGATTGTTGGGTAGCTAGATTGTAGCAATTGCCCGATTCGAAAATCAACCCGTTTTTTTGGGTGCTTTTACCTTCGATTTATAAACAAACAAACCGCAATTTGGAAAAATTGCGGTTTGTTGAATCCGTGGTCGAAAAAGAATCAGGCTTTTTCGCTCAGGTAGCTGGCAATACCTTCCTGGGTAGCAGCCAATGCTTTTTCGCCTTTTTTCCAGTTGGCTGGGCAAACTTCGCCATATTCTTCGGTAAACTGGAGGGCATCAATCATGCGGAGTACTTCATCCACGTTACGGCCGAGTGGCAGGTCGTTTACCAATTGGTGGCGAACAATCCCGTTTTTGTCGATCAGGAAAAGCCCGCGGTAAGCTTTAGGTTCACCTACAAAGACTTCATTTCCTTCTTCATCGTATTCTTCCGAACCGATGAGGACATCATAGCTTTTTGAAATTTGCAGGTTTTGGTCTACAACCAGCGGGTAGCTTACTCCTTGGATACCGCCCTGGTTTTTGGGAGTCTGGAGCCATTTCCAGTGTGAAAATTCCGAATCGGTAGATGCACCGACCACTACAGCGTTGCGGCTGGCGAATTCTGCCTTTTTCTCTTCGAATGCGATTAATTCGGTTGGGCAAACAAAAGTAAAATCGGCGGGATAGAAGAAGAATACTACGTATTTCTCTCCTTCGAACTGGCTCAACGAAAAATCAGAAACGATAGTTCCTCCGTTGACAACGGCTTTTGCATTAAATGCGGGTGCTTTTTTTCCTACTAATACTGACATAACTTTATTTTTTTATGGGTTAATTGTTTTTTCCGATACAAAATTACAGCTTACTATTGACAATAAAGAGAAAAATCATATAGAGTTTTTTTATGCCTGAATAGGTAAAACAAATTAACGCTAATTAAGTTCTGTTAGGTCTTGTAAATCAGCACAGTTGTGTACGCTGCCATGCCTTCCTGCCGCCCGGTGAAGCCCAATTTTTCAGTCGTGGTGGCTTTGATTGACACGGTGTCGGCTTCCACTTCCATAACCCCCGACAGGGTTTCTTGCATAAGCGGGATATGTTTTTTTAGTTTTGGCTCTTCGGCGCATAGGGTACAATCGGCGTTCCCGAATTCATATCCCTTTTCTCGAATCAACTGCATGGTTTGTTTCAGGAGTATTTTGCTGTCGATGTTTTTGAAGTCGGACGATGTGTCCGGGAAATGGTAGCCTATGTCACGCAGGTTTGCTGCCCCAAGCAAGGCATCGCAAAGCGCATGTATCAACACATCGGCATCCGAGTGTCCCAATAAACCAGCCGAATGTGGGATGCTGATACCGCCGATCCACAATTCGCGGCCGGGTGCAAAGGCATGTACATCGTAACCAAAACCTACACGTATTTTCATGTTGCGAGCGTTTTATTTGGAAAAAAAACGGTTGAACCCAACCCCAGGAAGCGAACAACCGTTTATTGAAACCCGACTCCCGAAAAAGGGCAGGCATTACTTTTACATTGAATATTTAGAAGTCTCCATCAACTAATTTACTTAACCAGGTTCTGCAATCCGAACAAGTCGAACGACAGCGAAAAACGCAGGGTTTGGTCCAGCGGGTTCGATTGTGAGGTTGAAATCACATAGGCCGCATCGAGTTGGAAAACATTCAGTTTAAAACCCGCACCGGCTGTGAAATACTTCCGGTTGCCTTTGTACTGGCTTTCGTTGTAATAACCGCCCCGTACGAAGAACTGCTTGTTGTAGGCATATTCGGCACCCAGTGACCACATGATTTCACTCAGTTCTTCGGATGAACCGCCCGGCGCATCCGAGAAGGAACGGAAAATACCCGACAGTGGCGACAGGGCGCTGTACTCTTCATCGGTCATGCCGTTTCGTGTGGGAACCAATAATTTGTTGGCATCGGCGCTGACCGAAATTTTATTGTAAGGGTCAATTGGGTAATCGAACGAAGCTCCAAGGCGCAAGTTTGTCGGGATGAAATTGCTGTTTTCGAATTTGTCGTACGAAATCTTTGAGCCGATATTTGAAATGTTCAACCCGAATGCAAGTGTCCCGTCCGTGTTTTCAAGCGAAATTGGAGTTTTGTAGTAGGCTGCCACATCGGCTGCGAACGACACACCCGGATACATTTCCACACCACCGGACATGCCCTGCCCGTTCGTAAGGTCGGAATAGATAAGCCGCATGGTGGCAGAGGCGGAAAGGTTATCGGCGAGCATACGCGAATATGCGACATCGAAGGCTAGTTCGTTTGGATGTGCATTCGCCAGGAAACCACCTTGCAAATCGGTAAGGCTAATTTCTCCCAATGAAAAATACCGGAACGATGCGCTTACTGCCTGTCGTTGGTCGAATTTCCAATATCCCGACAAGTAAGCTAAATCGATGTCGCTAACTAATCGGCGTAGCCAGGGGGTGTATGATAACGATACCCCGGCATCGCTTTCGGTGAAAACATATTTGGCCGCATTCCAGTATTGTGAATTTACATCGGGTGTGGTTGCAGCACCCACATCACCCATGGATCCCCCGCGGGCGTCGGGAGCGATAGAAAGTGAAGGTACTGCCGTGATAATCGGATTGTTGAGGTCCTGGGCGAATGTACCGAGTGAAATCGAAAGCAAGGCACAAAGTGCAAAAAAGTTATTCTTCATTCGTAAAAAGTTATTTTTGATACAAAAAAACACAAAATTTATGTGAGATAAAAATTAATTAACGGGTTTTTCCGGTTTTATTGTTCTACAACCAGCATTTTATTTGTTTTCGAAGTGATTTCGCTTTTTGATGTTCTGACTGTCACCCTGTAAAAGTAAATCCCGGACTTTACTTTGAGTCCGCCATTTGTGGTGGCATCCCATGTGATGTCATCGGCATTCGATTGCGAGAACGACCAAATGGACCTGCCAGCCAGGTCGAAGATTTCGACCGTGGTGTACAATATGGTTTCGGGTCTGTCATGGTTCACCTTGATCCTGGTTTGCGACCGCACCGGATTCGGGTAATTATAGACCGAGAATATCTCCGGCGCCAGGTTTTTCACGACCTCGAAATTCACGGTTATTTTGGACGAATTGTTCAGCAAATCCCAAACCTTGAACGCCAAAGTGTGTTTGCCCTCTTTCATTTCAGGCAATTTGTATTTCAGGCTGCCTTCGGTAAAACTATTGTTGGCTGCCTGGAAATAATTGTTCACAATGTACGATTGGGAAAGGTCTTCATCGATGGTTAACGAAATATCATGCCCGATACCATTTTCTACCATGTTAATGCCGTGCGGGTCGGAAATATCGGCCAGGACGAGGGGTGTTTCATTCACTTTGTCGCCCGACACGAAATTGGTGGAATTCAAATATAACTGGATGCCTGGACCAATGGAGTCTTCAATTATATCCTCACTGCCGCCCCCTATTATGAAATTTTCGAAATAGCCTTGAGCTTCGGTACCGGTCGAGTCTTCTTGTGCATAATAGTTTATCCTTCCTGTCCCAAAATTGTATTTGATATCTTTGGGTAGCAGGAACGAGATGCAAAATTCACCATCCTTCACATTTGTATCCCCTGCAAAAAGCTTGTTGGGACGATAATTGTATGTCATGGTACCATCGCTGTCATTGTTCAAGGTGGTTATCCGTTGGATTTTATCATACACTGTCACATGGACTTTGCCATTGAAGCTGCTTATTTTATTGCCATTGTAATCGGCAATAAAACCCCGGATGCTGTCAACCGAAAGTGCGCGGAGGGTGTCGTTGACCAGCGAAGTGTTTTTGTTGATTTTACTGGTAACCACTTGGTATGTGGTGGGATAGTTCAGCTTCAATGCCGGATCGCCCAGAAGGACATAGGGCAATTTGTTGGTCTCGGTACCCAATTGGTTTTTTGCATAAGATAAGACATCTCCAAGCCGCATGTGTTCCCACTTTTCCCCTTTTTTGACTTTCCGGAACAGGTTTTCGCAAAATTGTTTGTTAAGATTAAGATTTTGATTGGCATAAACAGGGCGGGCGGCCGAAACTATCCCAATGCCACCTCCCATAGGGTTTAGAACCACTTGTTCGCCAGCCGAAATAGTCTGGACATCGAACTGTATGAAATCGCAGGTTGCCCCAACGAAAAGGGGAAGGTTTTTGTTCGAAAGAGATTTAACGTCACTCGCAGTTAATATGTTTTCATTGGTCCACCCCAACGGAGCTGCATGCCCGGCATAGTCGATTAGGAACAGCCCGGAGCGTATCAGGTTATGGAACTGGTTCCTTGCCAGGGGGTAGCTCTGTCCGCTGGCACTTGTTTCCTGTTTGAACGCGTCCAAATAAATTTTGTTAACATCAAAGGCGGGGAATTTACGTGCAACGGAGCTTGCCACAGTGTCGGATTGGGTCATGTGGAGGGCGGCATCACCATCGTCGGCTAGAAAGCAGAGTTGGTTTTTCCAATAGCCCATGTTTTCATTTTTCATGTAGCCTGTTATTTTATTGACCACATCGCTCGCTTGCTGGGCTGTGGTGACAGGTAGCCGGCCAATGCCGATATCCAACGAGTGAGATGGAATCAGTGTCCCTTCGTTGTCCTCCAAAAAGCCAAAATAATCATCCGTCAGGTATGAGTCCACAATAACCAGCGAATTGTCGGCCTGGTAGGTCAGGATGAAATTGTTTCCTGAATTGGAAAATATTTTACGGTTGTCGTATGTGCCGCGTCCAAACAACAAAAGATATTTTGGGCCGTTGATTATGTCGTTTGTTGCCAAGGCTTTGTCGCGCAGCATTTTCATGACCCATCGGTAAGCGGTGGCATCGGGTGTCCCCGATGAAAATTCGTTGTACACTTGTTCGGTGGTTACTACTTCCACGGTCATATTGTCTTTCTCGCGATGGGCCTGGGCCAGTGCGTTGGCTTGTTGCACAAAGTTTGGATGTGAAATAATGACCATTTCCACAGGCGGCAAGGCGTGGAGGTTCTGGTTTGGGACCACCCCCACGATTTCTGGTTTTGGAAAAGCTGAAGCCGCCGTGGGGTCAATGGCCAGGTAATTCGCCACATCCTTGCCCGGAGCCACAAATGCCAGTTTCCCATCGATATTTTCGGTAACCATGCTGCTGATATTTCCAGGGTCGGTAATGTCCCATATTTTTACGTTCGAATTCGCATTGCTCAGCAAGTATTTATTGTAATTGTTGGTGTTAAAATAGTCCATGTTTTGGAACTGCATGGCCGAACCGTACATTTTCAGGTAGCGGCGGGCATTTACCTCCATGAAGTTAAGGTATCCCGTTGCCGTGCCGGTGGATTTGTAATAGGCCATGGTAAAATTCAACGAATTTGCATTAGTCGGAGGCGTGAAATATTGGACGGCCGATGCACCTTTGGCAAGCTCGTAACGGTTGCCTTGTGTCAAGGGAAGTACGGTCAATGTCTTCGATTGCGAGCCATTCAGGCTGATTGTGAAGCTTGAAGTTGCCAGAGCTGAAGCGGCCGCATCGACACGCATCACAGTGGAAT
>DATGXD010000157.1:0-16794 GCA_035299105.1 Paludibacter sp.
AATGTCGTTGCCCGAAATGTGGAATTGCATGGAGCCTTCAAGCATCAGGTTGAATTCCTGCCCCGAATGCGAATTGAGGTGGATGGGGTTTTCGCTAGGTTCGACCGTCACCTCGAAAGGCTCTGCCTTTGCATTGCGGAAACCGGTTGCCAAAGCCTGGTATTTGTAAACCTTCGAACGCTCGACACTGGCACCCGTGCCTTTCCGCGTAACAAAATAGGTAATTGCATGTGGCTCGGTGCCTGAAATCAGCGCCGAGGTTTCGATCCCGAAAGCCTGGGCAACTTCGCACAGGAAACTCATGGGAATGTCGCTTTTGCCCGATTCGTACCGGCTGTAATCTGCTTCTGCGATACCGCATTTTTCGGCGGCAGTAGCTGCCGACAGGTTGAGCGCTTCGCGCAAACCGCGAAGCCGTTGGGCTATTTGCCTGATTTGTGTGTTCATGGCATCTTGGTTCTTGACTCTTAATCCCAAACTATTTCAAATGCGAAGCCTTCAGTCCCTTTATCACGGCATTAGTAAACCCGCAGGCTTCCATTTCGTTCAATCCCTTGATGGTGATGCCGCCGGGTGTGGTCACCTTGTCTATCTCCACTTCGGGGTGCGTGCCGTTGGCCTCGAGCAACTCAATGGCTCCGCGCAAAGTTTGGATAACCACCTCCTTGGCCACATTGGGGTAAACCCCCATTTCCACACCGCCTTCGGTGGCAGCCCGGATGTAACGGAAAGCATAGGCAATCCCGCACGATGAGAGTGCCATGAACGCATTGAGCTGCGTTTCGGGGACAAGGAATGTCTTTCCCAACTCGTCGAAAAGCGAAACAACCACTTCTTCCTGTTCCTTGGTAGCATGGAACGAGGAAATGGTGGAAACACTACTCAGCACATCGATTGCCGTGTTGGGGATAATCCTGAAAAGCGTGGCATCGGTGTTGAAGAAGGAAGCCAGCCGGTCGAAATCGACCCCCGCAGCGATGGACACAATGATTTGCTTCTTAAAGTCTATCTTGCCTTCTATTTCCCCGGCAATAGCTTCAACAAGCCACGGTTTTACTGCCAGGATAATGATATCCGCATCCTTTACAATTTCACGGTTCGAATTGCTTGTTGTGATTTCGGGGTCGAAAGCCTTTATGGCTGCCAGGTTCGACGGTGTGATGTCGCTTATCCTGATATTGGACGACTTGATTTTCTTCCCTTTGGAAAGTCCGCGGGCTATGGCGCCACCCATATTCCCGGCGCCGATAATGGCGACTTGGAGGTTTAATGTTTCCATTACTGGTTTCTTTTTAATGGTTGATGGTATTTTTACCGATTCACAAAGATAGATTTTTTCGAGCTTCCCGGCCCTATTCCAGCGGTCAAAGTGTCCCTTTGCCAAAAAACATTTTGCAACAAGATATAGTTTAGTGGAATCCAGCCAAAGCTACAAACTTATCTTGACACTGGCCCGCAATCCCCAGGGTTGTGCCCCCGGATGATCCAGGTCCGTCAACCGCCATACCGATTGCAGGGTAAAAAGGTGCAGGATATTCGAAAACCCGACCCCGACTTCCACGTATGGCTTTGACAGCGGATTCATGTGTTGGGGCAGGTCTACAACTGTCCTGTGTGCCGAGTCCAACTGTCCGTATATGAAATTAAGCGAACACATTTCGCGCATCTTCAGGTATTTTAGCAACGGCAACTGATTTAGCAACAGGCCATTGAATGTAATATCGCCATGAACGTTCACATATTTGTCGGCCACATATTCCATGAAGTTCATCATGCCAAAATAATAGAGGCTGTACCCTCCGCCGTTTGCCGGGATCTCGAGCAAGGGGTAAGGCACCTTGCCAAGGATTAAACCGGCTTCGGCCATATAGTTCATCTCGGCAAGGCTGAAAATGACGGAATGGTTCATTTTGGCCATAATTTTGCCAAATGTCCCGGTAACATCACCAAGCCTGTATTTCCCCAACTCGATAATGCCGTAAATCTCAGGCTTTTTATTGTCGATATAAATCCGCTGGGTGTGGTCTTCGTAGGTTTTCTCGTCGAACGAAACCCGGGTGCTCAGGGTGGCGAACTGGTAATCGAGATAAGGGGCTGCCTGGCTCCCGTTCCGCAACAGGGGCAGCGACCCGTTCCCAAAAAGGCGGTTCGAACGTACGTACAATGCACTTTCAACATCCTTGTTCCAATCGTTCGACAGTGAAAGGCTGAGTTCGTGGCGTTCATTCATATTGCCCGCCGAAGCCAGCGACAACACCGTGTTCGAAATATCCACATCGCCTGTCACCAAAGGATTTTCGAGGTACATGAAGTTATCATAATTGTAGTTTCCCCGCCGGTAGTCGTCGGTGTAGGCAAGGCTTAAAACCCTCCGGCTGTTTCCCGGCAACCTGAATTGTGCAAATCCTGAATATTTGAATGTTTCATTTCTAAAACCATACCCGACATAGCCACCCAACGATATATTTTTCCACAAGCGCTCGTTGGTACGCAATGGCAAGGTGGCCCTGAATCCTTCAATACCGGTTATCCGGATGAACTGCTGGATTTTCCCCACATCGATTTTCCCCACCGGGACATAACCTGTCAGGATTATGTCGGACAGCCACTTGGCCGTTCGCAGCAATGGAGTGTTTGTCATTTCTTCGAGCCGAGCATTGAGTATCGAATCGGAATAATTGGTTTGGGCAAAGTTTCCTGCTGTTTTCTCAATGGAGTCGTCATACTGGTAAACGGCCGTTTGCTTCAGTAGTATTTCAGTTTCGCGCTGTAGGCTGTCTGCCAGTATCCCGTAATTCATGCTCAAGGCCAGTTCACTCGATTTTGGCAGCCACCGGTTATCGGGCGTGTTCGAGAATTGCTGCGAGATGTGGAGGTTGTGGACAAAATTGATATTCGCCACGGGTGGCAGTTCTACCTCAATCCCTGTGAGCGCACATGTTGCCGAGTCGATGGTGAGCTTACCGTTAAACGCCAGGTTCCTCGGGTTACGGGTGCGGAAATGGATAACATACTGCTTGCTTGCATTGGTTTTGAGGCTGTCGGCCAAGAAATAGGAATAATATGCATTCCCCACGTTGGCAAGCGGGCTCACCATGCTTTTCCCCAAGATAAGGACGGCATTGTCGTAAAAGTCCAGGCTGTTGCTTACCTGCCCCAGCAATTTCTCAATGAGGGCTCCGATATCGACCGGCGATTGGAATATATTTTTCGAAAGCTCATGCCTTTGCCCCATAGCGACCAGGAAAGTTTTCTCGGACATGTACAATGGCACCAAAAGGGAATCGTGGTTGGCAAGCGATGACTTCCGCAACTGGTCGAATATCCGCTTGTTGACCGAACCATGCGCAAATTTGTTCAGCATCACCAGGTTTTGTTCCGTGCTTCGAGCCGAAAATCCGGGATGCCGGATAATGTCATTTTCTTTTCTCAGCAGGCGCACTTTTTTCATCAGTTCCAGCGCCGGGTTTACTCCCGGCACTACAAACACCTCCCGCAGCAGGGTGTTTTCCTCAACAAGTTCAACCTGCAGACCTGCACTCTGCCCCGGCTTCACATGAATTTCTTGCTTCTTAAAACCAACGGACGAAAAAACAAGGACATTATAATTCCCGCTAGTGCGGATAAGGAAATAGCCCTCCTCGTTGCTACGCACACCGGAAGTTGAATTCTTGAAAGATATGTTCACACCCGCCATGGGGCTTTTATCCAGGCTGTTGAGTACCTGCCCCACTACCACCGTTTCGAAACCGGCTGCATGGACAGGCAAATGAAAAACTGCCAGGAAAATCCCAAGGAAAATGAAAAACCGCTGCAATACCAAAGTTCTATCTTTTTAATCAATTTTCTAATTCACCTCTTTTACAACCCCGATCCCTCGGATAACATGTTTTTATAAAACGGATGGCATTCGAGAATAGTCTTCCGCAGGAAGTGTACATCCATGTGGGTATATAGTTCGGTAGTGGTTATGGATTCATGGCCAAGCAACTGCTGGATAGCACGCAGGTTGGCGCCGTTTTCGAGCAGGTGTGTCGCAAACGAATGCCGGAACGTATGCGGGCTCACGTTCTTATGCACACCGGCCAACAGGGCTAATTCTTTAACAATCTTGAAAATCATGTCTCGAGTCAGTTTTACACCGCGCCGGTTCAAGAACAGGAACCCCTCGTTCCCCCTTTTAATGTCAAGCAAACGGCGGTCCATCATCCACAATTCAACCTGCTTCAAGGCCTGTGGCGAAATGGGTACCAGCCTCTGCTTGCTGCCTTTCCCTTCGACGAGCATGTAGCCTTCATCGCAGTAAACCCCCGAAATTTGCAACCCGACCAGCTCCGACACGCGCAAGCCCGAACCGTAAAGCACTTCGATAATGGCCTTGTTGCGCTGTCCCTCGGGCTTCGACAGGTCGATTGCCGCCACTATGCCATCAATCTCTTCTACCGAAAGCACTTCGGGCAACTTCAACCCTATTTTCGGGCTTTCGAGCGATTCTGTCGGGTCGTCTTCAATCACATTCCTGTAAATAAGGAAATGGTAAAACGATTTCACCCCCGAAATGATGCGTGCCTGCGAACGTGGGTGGATGCCCAGGTTGTTTATTTCCACAATGAAATCGCGGAGCAGTTCGGGCGTGGCATTTTCAAGCGCCACATGTGCATCGCCCAGGTATTCGGCCAGCCGCGCCAAGTCGCTTTCGTAAGCCATTATCGTGTTGTCCGACAAGGATTTCTCGAGTTTCAGGTACAAATGATATTCGTCGGGAATGGAGAGCATTATCTGTTCGGTTTATCCTGGATTTAAACGTTGCAAAGATATTAAAAAGATTTTGTTCGCACCAGAAAATAATGGGAGATGCAGGAAGCGGGAATCTATAGTTTGCCGGCATTCGCATGGTTCCATCGCTATACGAGTATCAAAATAACAAGTCGGGATACAATGAAGTTTTAGAGTCCACACCCAGGGCTTGTATTTTCAGTTCTTTTCCTACAATGCGAGTGAAGAAATGCTTATCTTTGTTTGCTTGTATTGAATACAATAATTTTAAGGAAATGGTTATTCATAATTTGTCGGACAACAATTCCGTACTCAAACATTTCATCAAAGAAATCCGCTCGGTAGAAATACAGAAGGATTCCATGCGTTTCAGGCGCAACATGGAGCGGATTGGCGAAATCATGGCTTACGAAACCAGTAAAACCATGCGCTATAAACCCGAAGAAGTAGAAACGCCATTGGGTACCGCACCCTGCGAATTGATTGATGAAAAAATCGTTATCGCCACTATCCTGCGTGCCGGACTGCCTTTCCACACCGGATTCCTGAACTACTTCGATGGGGCCGAGAATGCCTTCGTGTCGGCATACCGAAAGTACAGGGATGCCCTTAAATTCGATGTTTTCATCGAGTACATTGCTTCGCCCGACCTGGATGGGAAAACCCTGATTATCACTGATCCTATGCTGGCAACAGGCGGCTCGATGGAACTGGCATACTCGGCCTTGCTGACCAAAGGCACCCCGAGACATATCCACGTGGCAACAGTTATTTCGAGCCAGGCGGCCATCGATTATGTGGCTTCGCATTTCCCCGGAGAAAAAACCACCATTTGGACTGTTGCCATCGACCCCCAGCTGAACGAACATTCGTACATTATCCCCGGGTTGGGCGATGCCGGGGATTTGGCTTTCGGCCGAAAGCTGTAAGATTTCAATCAGTGTAATTGCATGTATCTCAACATATAGCGTTTACCCGATTTTTTAGCACGATTATTGATAACCCTTTATAAAAAACATAAATACCATTGTTTCTTCTGTGAAAAAGGAATGGTTCATTGGTTTAAAATATTTACCTTTGCCTTTCGAAACAACCGATAAAATAAACCGAATATATATTCGTTCTAAGTATATCTAATCAAATAATTATACAAATGACTCTTTCGCTCATCCTACAGGCCACGCCGGTTGTCGATACCCTAAACTCGGCAGTTAACTCCATCCCAGTCGTATCCAAGCCAAGTGCAATTTCGCTTTGGGACATAATACAGAAAGGCGGGCTGATAATGATTCCCATTGGAATACTTTTCGCAGTATCCATTTATATTTTTATCGAAAGGTTTATCACCATTCGTAACGCAACGGCCAGCGAGGGGAACCTCATAAACGACATACAAGAGCTCATTGAAGCGGATAAAATTGAAAAAGCATTGCTCCTGTGCAAAAAAAATGATTACCCCATTGCCCGCATGGTCGAAAAGGGGATAAAAAGAATCGGCAGGCCCATAAAGGAAATCGAGGAATCGATTGAAATCATGGGGAAATTTGAAGTCTACGAACTGGAAAAAGGACTTCCCGTACTGGCTGTCATCGCCGGGATTGCCCCCATGTTCGGATTCCTGGGGACTATTTTGGGGGTAATCAAGATTTTCTTCGATATTTCCCAAACCAGCGATGTTAGCATAGGTTCGGTATCTTCAGGTTTATATGTAAAAATGGTTTCGAGTGCTTCGGGACTGATAGTAGGTATTTTAGCTTTTGTTTTCTACAATTGGCTTAACATTAAGATAGGCAAAGCTGTTAATAAAATGGAACGCAGCGCCATGAATTTTATCGACTTCTTACAAGAACCAAGAAAATGAATTTACGCCCGAAAAATAAGGTAGGCGCAGAAATTTTCACTTCTGCCATGAACGACATCATGTTCTTCCTCATGTTGTTTTTTATCATTGTGTCTACCCTCCTGAATCCCAACGTGATCAAGCTTAACTTGCCCAGTGCCAAGAATTCACAATCCATCCACAAGAAGGAAATATTGCTTTCGGTCAACAAAGACCTGCAATACTTTGTCAACAATAAGCCTGTTACTTTCGAACAACTGGAGCCGGCATTAGCCATGGAAACACAAAAGGACAAGGAAGCCTTCGTGGTTTTGCGTTGCGACAATTCATTGGCAGTCCAACAACTGGTCAATGTGTTGGAAATCGGCAACAAGTTGAACGTGAAGATGATATTGGCGACTAAAAGAGAGTAGTCTGTGAAACACAACCGGACTCAAAATCGGCCTACGGGTCTGGATTTAGCCCATTTCGTTCGCTGTATAAGGAGTTTGACAGCTTGAAGTGCAAATATGACCTTAACTAAAAAAACCAAGATTAATCTTATTGCAGCAATTGTTACTTTATTCATACACATTTTGCTGTTTGGGATTATCAGTTTCGATTTTTCAGGAATACATTCTCCAGACCTATCAAATTCAGAACTGGATGACCTGCAAATCCAGCTCGAAGATATTCCCGAAGATATTTTTTTCACCCCGCCCGGAAACGGCCCATTAACCGACCGAAAAGACAAGGAGTCAGAAAGTATAACAAGAGAGAAAGGACCGGCAAAAGCATCCCAGCCTGCCCTGAAGGTTGACCCCCCGGCAGCAGAAGATTTGACCCAGGAAATAACCGTGGATTCCGATACCGTGGTCAAAAAAATAGAAGTGGTTCAACCCATACTGAAAGTCGACTCCGTGAAAGTGATAGCCAGCGACTCCGACCTTGTGGCGGACCTCATGAAGGAATTGGTTGTGGTGGACAAAAAACAGGATGCCGACCAGAGAGCCAAAACGGAACGCGAAAAATTCCAATTCTACAAGAAAAACTACAAGAATATCCGCAATTTCAAGAAAGTATATCCCTATGCCTTGAGGACAAAAGAGATAATCGACAGCCTGAATATGAAGCTCAAAACCATGTCGAGCGAATCAGGGAAAAGGAAATTGATCAATGAGACCGAAAAACGGCTCTTCCAGCAATACGAAACCGCCGTACGAACCATGTCAACTTCACAGGGGAGGCTATTGCTCAAGCTCATTGCCCGCGAAACAAACAAAACCGGTTATGAAATAATCAAGGATTACAAGGGAACCCTGCCGGCTACATTCTGGTATGGTGTAGGGAAAATATTCGGCACCGACCTCAAAAGCCAGTTCGACAAGCAAAAGGAGGATTCGCTCATCGAAGACATTGTGACCAAATACAAGAACAACGATTTGTATTAACGCGAGTTCGATACAATACAAACTCCTATCAATCAATATAAATTGACATGAAGTCCTGAACCAACGGTCAGCGGGGCTAAAAGACCTGTGAAGAATCCGGAAAATTTTATATCGGACTCATGTCATTCAAGACAAAGGCAGTCATTTAGCCCTTTGGTCTTTGTGGATTTGTGGATTTGTGGATTTGCGGCTTAGTGCTTATCCCATAAAGGACCATCTCATATCAACATCTAACAAACCTTTAGAATGGGGGGGCAGTCGCTTGGAGAAAAGATTCTTGCACTACCGGGAAATACCCCCGATAAAAAAAGAAAAGCCTTGCTGGACTTAACCAACAAGGCTTTTCGGGCTTTTTATAAAACAAAATTGAGTTATTTCCTTGCTGCTGCTAACTCGGCAGTCTTTTTACTTCTCCTCAGTTTCACCAATTTATCCATTTCCACAGTGATTGGCGAAGCGATAAATACCGACGAATATGTTCCGATAATTATACCAAACAACATGGCGAAGATAAACCCGCGAATGGAGTCACCACCAAAGATAAACATCGCAAGCAGTGTAATGATTACTGTAAACGTAGTACTAAACGTACGTCCTAACATTTGGTTCACCGAATCGTTGATAATGCTCACACGGTCACGTTTCGGATAAAGTCCCACATTCTCACGGATACGGTCATAGTTAATCACCGTGTCGTTGATTGAATACCCGAGTACCGTCAGGATAGCTGCAATGAACGACTGATCAATTTCCATGGAGAAAGGAAGTATTCCCCAAAGCAATGAGAAAATACCCAGGGTGATAATCACATCGTGCGCCAGCGAAACAACGGCTCCCAGCGTATAGCCCCATTCACGGAAGCGGATGAATATGTATAACCCGATACCGATAATGGCAAGCAATACCGCCCACACGGCAGAAGTCTTGATATCATCGGCCACCGTAGGCCCAACTTTCGAAGAACTTTTAATATATTCCTTGACAAATTGTTGCGATGTGACGTTACTACCCAGCAACGGTTTCAACTGTTGGTAAAGTTTTCCTTCAATTTCGTCATCAACAGTCGCGCTGTTATCGTCGATTTTATATTTGGTCGAGATACGCACCTTGTTGTCACTTCCAATGGTGATAACCTGTGGCAGGTCGTTTCCAAAAGCGCCTTTCAGCAACGAACGCACTTCTTCGGTTTTCACTGGCTTGTCGAAACTTACAACGTAGTTTCGGCCTCCCGAGAAATCGATTCCAAGACTGAAACCGCGTACTCCGAACGAAATAAAGCTGACAACAAATGTCACAGCCGATAAAACATACATGTACTTCCTAATTCGCATGAAGTCTATTTTCGTGTTCAACAAGAAGTTAGCCGAAAGTTTCGTATGGAAACTCAACTCCTTGGCTTTTTCACGGGCAGCATACGATTCAACCATATAACGGGTAAGGAATACGGCGGTCATAAATGTGGTAAGGATACCGAAACTCAATGTAACCCCGAAACCCTTGATTGGTCCCTGACCGAAAATCACCAGTACGATACCGGTTAAAAGGGTTGTAACGTTCGAGTCGATAATGGCATTAAGGGCATGTTTGAAACCTTCCTGAATAGCGGCACGCATGTTTTTGCCATTCCGCATTTCCTCGCGGATACGCTCATATATCAGTACGTTGGCATCCACGGCCATACCCATGGTGAGCACGATACCCGCGATACCCGGCAAGGTAAGCACCGAACCGAATGAGGCAAGGATACCCATTAGGAAAAACACGTTGGCAAAGAGTGCCACGTCGGCAATCAATCCCGGAATTACACCATAATAAACCACCATGTAAAGAAGTACCAGCAGGAAGGCAATGATAAACGAAATCAATCCGTTGTTGATAGCTTCCTGACCCAGCGAAGGACCTACGATATCTTCCTGTACGATACGCGCCGGAGCAGGCATTTTACCCGATTTCAGCGTGTTGGCCAAGTCCTTCGCTTCTTCCACCGTGAAATGGCCTGTGATCTGCGAACTACCGCCGGTAATTTCGACGTTTACCGTGGGGAATGAATACACATAACCATCGAGCACAATGGCAATGGATTTCCCGATATTGTCTTTCGTCATGCGGGCCCAGGTCTTGGCGCCTTCAGCATTCATGGTCATACTTACATTGGCATAAGCCGAAGTCTGGCTGAAGTCTTCACGGGCATCGGTAATCACATCGCCTCCAAGCGGAGCGCGACCATCGCGGTTTGTGATTTTAATGGCAATCAACTGGAAGATTTCACCTTTCTTATCCATCGGTTTCACCGACCAGCGCAGACCGAGGTCGCGCGGAAGGACTTCCCGTACTTGTTTGGTAGCAATATATTTGTTAATCAATGCTGTATCCTTGGCTTGGGCATACCCAACAACCGGGCCAGGGCCAATTTGGCCACCGCTTGCATTGATTTGAAGGACTGCAAAAAGCGGATTTTCTTTCCGATTCTGTTCAATCATTTTAGCCGAGTCGGCGCTTGCTTCGGTTTTCTTCCCCAGTGCAGCTTTCAGGCTGTCAACCCCCGATTTGGCAAGAGGCGCAGTTTTTTCAGCAGCCTTTGCAACTACCGCCGTGTCTTTCTTTGCCACGGCTTCAGTGCCTGTTGACTGTAAGGTATATATAACTTTATTTGCGTCGACCAGGTTGCTGTAAATCTCATTCAATTCATAGGTTTCCCAGAATTCGAGGTTGGCAGAACCTTGGAGCAGCTTGCGTACACGTTCCGGTTCTTTGATACCAGGCAACTCTATCAGGATACGGCCGGTACGGTCAAGTTTCTGGATATTGGGCTGTACCACACCGAAACGGTCGATACGCTGGCGCAAAACGTTGAACGAATTGCTGATAGCGCCTTCAATTTCCGTGTCAAGGACTTTGATAACTTCCGCGTTTGTAGAGGTCAAGGAAATTTTATCCTTCAGTTCGAACGTGCTGAAAATAGTGGCAAGCTTTGCATTCGGATCAAGTTTGGTATATGTTTTTACAAACAAATCCAGATAGGGAACAGAACTGTTGGTTTGCTGGAGTCTAGAAGCGCTGTCGAGCGCGAGGTTGAAGGTCGGGTTGGTGTTGTAGTCGGCCAACGAACGGATAATATCCGGAACCGAAACTTCCAGAGTTACGTTCATACCGCCTTTAAGGTCAAGACCCAGGTTGATTTCTTTTTCGCGGCATTCTTTAAGCGTGTAGCCTAGCCATACCTTTTCGCTGGAGATAGAGTCTAAATAGTTGTACTCCTTCATTTTATCTCCTTTGGCATATTCCTTCGCCTTCTTGTTGTAAGTTCCGGTAACAAAGCTGAATGAGAGGTAAAACAAACACACCAGGGTAAGCGCTACTGCAAAAAGTCTGACAAGTCCTTTGTTTTGCATGGAAAAATTATTTAAAGTAAAACATTAATTATTTCGGGATTTTTAAAGAGTTGCAAATATAGCATTTTTTTTAATATCTGCATAAAAAAAAGCAAGAATCAGTGGCCGTAATAAAAATTAGGTTTATTCCAAAAACTCCCTGCATTGACCCGCTAGCGGTTATTTTCCAAAATTCCGCTGGAACTTCCTCAAAAAGACGATAAAACAACAGAAATTGTTTCAATTTGCACGGGCAATTTTGAAACTGGCTGTGCAGGCTCCAAAAGTATTGTTTTTCACGCAAAGGTGCAAAAAGAAAATCTTCGATTTCCTTTAAGACATTTCCCCCAAGCTTAAAAGCATGTAAGTGGAGTAAGTGGAGTAAGTGGAGGCGGAATTAACAGGGTGGAATTTTCTTCCCATGATTTAGAGGGCAGACAAGCCCCCTCGACTATTTGCTTGTAACGACCTAAATTGCATTGCGCTTATTCTATGCTTCCCGGACTTTCATATACCCAGGATCTTCAAGTCGACCAGAAAAACAAACGACATGTCAATCTTCTGTTCAACCACGGTAGGCTTGTCGGTCGCAACCTTAATTCTTATCCCGAACTTGTCTTTCAATATATATTCCTTCAGCGCCGCATTCTCAATGTCAAGGTTCAAAACCCTGGTATTGCTGGTCAGGTCGCCGTACGATGCGATCTTCACATCGGCCATTCCATCGGCAAGGAGCCATATTTCTACCGAATGCAGGAAGCTCAAGTCGCCGTCAGCTGGTGAAACCAAGGTAAGTTCCATCTTTTTAAGCTTAATGTTCTGGATTCTATCGGCCGACAAATGATAGGATTGGAGCACACTGTCGATACGGGTCTCGATGTTTTTAATCTCGATATCGGGAGCAGTCCCGGCAACAGGAAGTGCAGGTATGGTGACAGTTTTCTTGAATGGCAAATCGAACTTAGTTAGCTCGTTCAGGGTTTTGCAGCCCACCGCAAAGGCAGCTACTGCAAGCAGGGTTATCAGGTGTTTTTTCATACCACACATTTTTTCAAGTTGTCATTCTAAAAAATGCCTGCCATCAAGGCCTTTGCATGGAATAGAAACGTCGACCGGGTTGAATTTGTTTACAGGTTGAGCGCTGCCCGGAGCGCCTTGTAACCGGCTGGGCTGGTTTTTATCTGCTGCCCGTTTTTCAAAGTCAATTGCTGGCTTTGTTTTTCGTACAACTCAATGCGCGAAATCATTTCCACATTGACAATAACCGAGCGGTGTACCCGGACAAACTGGTTTTCGGGCAAATGTTCCTCGAAATATTTCATGGTTTGTTCTTTCAGGAACTTCCCGTTGGTGGTGAACAGTTGGACGTAGTCGCCATCGGCCTGCAAGTAAATTATCTCCGGAACCAGCACCACATGTATTTTCGACCCCGATTTCACGGCTATCCGTTCGAGGATTTCCGTTTCGGTGGTTTTTTGGGGCAATCTGGTTTGCGGCTGCGCATCGGGTTCATTCCCATTATTCTCATTCAATCCGGTTTGACCGAGCACGCATCTGAAGTGCTGGATCATCAATAGGTAAACCAGCAAACCTATCAAGCCCAGCGCAGGTAACTCGGGGAGCATTTTCAATGAAACCCCCGTGTCGAAAAACCAATACATCAGGCCATAGCCCGAACCAAGCCACAGCCCGATGGATAAAAGTCCAAGGGCTGTAAAATTAATCAATTGCTGGAAGCGGTTCAGGACCGAATAATTCCCATATTTAATGACAATCAAGAGCAACATGCCCTCAAACCCCAATACAACTGCATGGACAAAACCATCCAATATGATTATCCCGACCGGTAAATCGGTGAGCGGAAGCAGGACAAACACATGGAACACCGCGTACACAATCCAAACCAGGACATATCGAATGGTTCTGCCAATACTCCCCAAAATCGGTTGAAACATGGATTTCGATTTATAGTTAGTTCCTTAATTCACCTCCACCAAACACACACGAACCGGTAATAACCAATTTCCGGGTTTTGTCGGCAGGCTCGGCCGGCAAACGGTTATCCTGGAAACCTCCGAAAACAGCATCCATATGGGTTTCAACAAACCAATCGCTTGGAACAAAAATGGTCATACCTCCGAACACGGCATTGATATCCAGGCGGGTATCGCCTTCGGGCAATGTCGTCCGGCGCAAGTCGAGGGTGATTCCTCCAAAAACCGCGTTTATCTCCCCGCCCTTGAACACGGGGTCGAGCACAATATGTTCGCCACTCCCGAACACCGTGCTTTTCGAAAAGCCTTCGCCATTCCAACCCGACCGGTTCGATGATGGGTTGTTCCTGTAGTGGCGATGATGATGCCGGCATTTAGGGTTGTGGGAATGCGACCAATGGTTGAAACCCCATTTGGGAAAGAACAAACGCCCGGTGATAATTAAAATCCCGGCCAGGATAAACAGCAGTGGCCAGTAGATATGTGCGAAGTTGGCATTCAAACCAGGGAAAGCATCGGGATAAACTTCTATTATCCTGGGTACAAGGAAAAATTTACCAATCACAACCAATATAATCCCTGAAATCCAGTGCCGCTTGAAGAGGTTGACAACGCCAATAAAAACCAACAACATAGGCCACGATATGACAACACTTTCAAGTTTGGCTGGAATCATTCCGGTCTTCAAGCCAAGGAATACCGACCCCAACAAGATTAACAGCAGCCCGAAACCAAGTCCTTTGGTATAACCCGTGCGGAACGAGTTTTTCAATTCATTTTCCATAAATAATTGTTTTTAAAATTTCATGCAGCAAAGATACGGAGGGGAAACAAGCGAAAACAACGCATAATCGATGAACAATGGCGAATTTCCCGACGAAGATAGGAATTATCCGTTACAAAAATACCCCGGGGATACAAAAAAGTATAACCGGGGTATTTTTATGCAATGTCTTTTATCACCTGTTTTTCAGCAAGTCGCGTATTTCCGCCAGAAGCTTTTCCTCGTTCGACGGCTCGGGTGCAGGCGGCACACCCTGTTTGCGGTTCAACCTGTTGATCAGCCTGATAAATACGAAAACGGCAAATGCGACTATCAGGAAGTCGAATGTTGCCTGTAGGAAATTACCGTAATTAATAGCCACGTCCGGTTGTTGGCGTACTCCATTTCCAATTAGACGGGGGACTTTCAATACCCATTTCAGGTCGGTAAAGTTGACCCCGCCTATCAAGAGACCAAGGGGCGGCATGATAATGTCGGCCACCAGCGAACTGACAATTTTTCCAAATGCTGCCCCGATAATTACACCTACAGCCAAGTCAACCACATTGCCACGCATGGCAAAAGCTTTGAATTCATTCAGCAGGCCCATGGTATTGAGTTTTATTTAATAATCCTAAAGCAAAGAATGCCTTGCATCCGCTTTTTTACAATTATATAAACTTAAAAGCAACCCGGATTGTTCACAACGATGCAAAATCTTCCTATTCATCTTCAACGGATATCCACAGCGCGAAACACATCATTACCCGGCAACCATCACAACAACTGGCCGCAAACCAAACTGGAATCAAAATAAATTTGTTTAAAAACTCCTCGAAGCAGCATATTCGGCACACAAGACGAGCGATTTTTTCACATCGCTGTCCTCAAAGCCATCAAGCTCACCGATAGCTTTGTTTTTATACAATTCCATTTGTTCAAGTGCATAGTCTACCCCGCCTGTCCGGTGTGCAAACTCGGTCATCGCCTGGATATTTTCCGCTGAAAATTCCTTGTTTTCAATCCACGACAGAATTTTCTCCCTCTCGGCTCCATCCGAATGAACCAGCCCATGTATCAGGGGTAAGGTTACCTTCCCGTCCCGTATGTCATTTCCAGTGGGTTTGCCAATCTGGATATTCTCGTAATAATCAAAAATATCATCCTTTATCTGGAAGCAAATCCCAAGGTATTCGCCAAAATTCCGCAAATGGACCAACACTTCCTCATCCGCCCCTACCGAAAGCCCTCCCACTTCGGTACAGGTCGAGAACAACAATGCAGTCTTTTTCCTGATGATGTTGAAATAATTGCTTTCCGACTCTTCCGTAAGGTTCGCATTCACCAGCTGGAGCAATTCGCCGTCCGAGAGCTGCATCCCGATGTTGGCCATGGCTTTCAAGATAGGCAGGCTATTGGTTCGGGCGGCACATTCGAGCGATTTAGACAAAATATAATCGCCCGAAAGTATGGCGATTTTGTTAGTCCAACGGGCGTTTACCGAAGGCTTTCCACGGCGCTCCAATGTGTCATCAACCACATCATCGTGTATCAGGCTCGCCGTGTGGAGCAACTCCAACGAAAGCGCGCCATCGATGGTAGTTTGGGTTACAGACCCACACAACCTTGCCGACAATATCACCAACATAGGGCGCAATTGCTTACCACTTTTTTGGAGTACATATTCATTCACGCTCAGCAGCAAAGGATTGTCCGTACTCAAAGCTTGCACAAATGCCTTTTCCACCAATTGCATTTCAGAATTAATCGGACTTTTTATATTTTCAACAAAGCTCATTGGAACATATAAATTGGTATCTGCTGCAAAAGTAAACATTTTTGGCATTTGATTAACTGTTTGAGTCTATTTCTGTGTGAATTTAGTTACTTTTACAGTCATTATCGACCGACGGGGGATTTTTCCTGCAAAATGGAAGTTGGATAATACGTTAACGACTGAACAATCAAAAAGTTCAGCGTCTTATATGGATGTGAATCCCGCTCCGGCGGAATCCATATGCCACATTATTTCCCATAACCGATTTCTCTTATGAAGAAACTATTTTTAATCGATGCTTATGCCATCATTTACCGTGCCTACTATGCTTTTATCCGCAACCCCAGGTTTAACTCCAAAGGCTTGAACACGTCCGCCATCTACGGGTTTATCAACACCCTGGAAGATGTCCTGAAACGCGAAAAGCCCACGCACATTGCCGTGGCTTTCGATCCTCCCGGGAAAACATTCCGCCACGACTATTACGAACACTACAAAGCACAACGCGAGTCAACCCCCGAAGACATCCGGCTGGCTGTCCCAATCATCAAATCGCTGGTAAAGGCATACAATATTCCGGTACTCGAAGTTCCCGGCTTCGAAGCCGACGATGTTATCGGCACCATTGCCAAACAAGCTGAAATTGCCGGGTTCGATGTTTTCATGCTCACCCCCGACAAAGATTACGGGCAATTGGTTTCCGACCATATTTTCATGTACAGGCCCAAGCACACGGGCGGTTTCGAAGTAATGGGTCCAGCCGAGGTGAAAGCAAAATACGACCTCGACAGCCACGAAAGCGTCATTGACCTGCTGGGACTTATGGGCGACACATCCGACAAT